>CAIPUP010000056.1 GCA_903868285.1 uncultured beta proteobacterium | reverse complement strand
CGTCGTTCCCCTACGCTTGCCAGCCTGCCAGCCAGCGCGACGCAATCCGCGAAATCAACGCCGTCCGCGCTGACCGATCAGCTGCTGGCCAGTCTGCCGTGGCAACTCACGTCGGCGCAGCAGCGCGCCTGGCACGAGATCGAGGCCGACCTGGCACTGGCGCATCCGATGCACCGTTTGATGCAAGGCGATGTGGGCAGTGGCAAGACGGTGGTGGCGGCGCTGGCGGTATTGCGGGCAATCGAGAACGGCTGGCAGGCGACCGTCATGGCGCCAACGGAAATTCTGGCCGAACAGCACCGACGCAAATTTGGTGAATGGTTGATTCCATTGGGTATTTCTGTCGCCTGGCTGTCCGGCAGCCAGAGTGCGGCCGAACGTCGCGCGGCGCTGCAAGCCATCGCCAGCGGCGAGGCCAGGCTGGCCATCGGTACGCATGCCTTGTTCCAGGACGGTGTGGTGTTCGATCAACTGGGTCTGGTGGTGGTGGATGAGCAGCATCGCTTCGGTGTGGCGCAGCGCCTGGCATTACGTAACAAGGGCGGCAGCACAAAAGGGCGCAACACGAACAATGCAGCAACAGAGAAACTCGAACCGCATGCCCTGATGATGAGTGCCACGCCCATCCCGCGCACGCTCTCGATGAGCTATTACGCTGATCTCGATTTGTCGGTGATCGATGGTTTGCCGCCCGGACGCAAGCCGGTAGCCACCCGGCTGGTGGCGGAATCGCGGCGCGAGGAAGTGATCCATCGCATCCGCGATGCCTGTGCCGGCGGGGTGCAGGCTTACTGGGTTTGCCCGCTGGTGGAGGAGTCCGAAACGCTGCAATTGCAGACCGCGGTGGATACCTTCGAATCCTTGCGTGCCGAGTTTCCCGATCTGCGGGTCGGTCTGCTGCATGGACGCATGCATGCCAACGACAAGGCTGCGGTCATGGCGGCCTTTGCCGCCGGTGAGTTGCAACTGCTGGTGGCGACCACGGTGATCGAGGTCGGTGTCGACGTGCCCAATGCTTCGCTGATGGTGATCGAACATGCCGAGCGCTTCGGATTGTCACAGTTGCATCAGCTGCGCGGACGGGTCGGACGCGGCGCGCGCGAGTCGTTCTGTATCCTGCTCTACCGCACACCGCTGTCAGAGACAGCACGGCAACGGCTGAAAGTGATCTTCGAGAGTCAGGATGGCTTCGCCATCGCCCGTGCCGATCTGGAATTGCGCGGACCGGGCGAATATCTGGGTGCCAGGCAAAGTGGTGCGCCGCTGCTGCGCTTTGCTGACATCTTGCAGGACGAGGACTTGGTGCTGCAGGCACAGCAGGTAGCCGACCGCATGCTGGCGCAACATCCAGAGCGGGTCGAGGCGCATCTGCAACGCTGGCTGGGTGTGCGGGCCGACTATCTGCAGGCGTGATCGGTCTCAGCTGGTCCTGCTTGTGAATCCGTGACGATAGAAAAATATCAATAAAATCATGAACTTACAGAACATTCGTGAGCGACTCGATGCGTGGGAGCGGCTGACCCGGCTCGACAAGCCCATCGGTACCTTGCTTTTGCTGTGGCCGACGCTGTGGGCAGTGTGGATCGCCTCGCGCGGCACGCCCGAGCCGGTGGTGGTGTGGATCTATTGCCTCGGTACGCTGCTGATGCGCTCGGCCGGCTGCATCATGAATGATCTGGCCGATCGCAAGTTCGATGGTCATGTCAAGCGCACCGCCCGGCGTCCGCTGGTCACTGGCGAGGTCAGTGTGCGCGAGGCGGTGTGGCTGACCGTACTGCTGTTGCTGGCAGCGCTTTGTCTCATCCTGCCGCTCAATACGCTGACGCTGTGGATGTCACTGCCGGCAGTGCTGATCGCCGCCAGTTATCCGCTGTTCAAACGTTTCTTTGCCATACCGCAGGCTTACCTGGGGGTGGCGTTCGGCTTTGGCATTCCGATGGCCTTCGCCAGTTGCCAGAATGAACTGCCGGCGCTGGCCTGGTGGTTGCTGCTGGCGAATATTTTCTGGGCCATCGCCTACGACACCGAATACGCCATGGTCGATCGTGATGACGATATCCGCATCGGCATTCGTACCTCGGCCATCACCTTCGGTCGCTACGATGTGTTGATGGTGATGCTGAGCTATGCCGCGATGCTGCTGGTGCTGGGGTATGTTGGCTATCAGCTCGGTATGGGCTGGCCGTATTACGCCGGCCTGTTGCTGGCGCTTGCCATCGCCGGTTATCACTACACGCTGATCCGGACACGTACCCGCGAAGGCTGCTTTCGCGCCTTCAATCACAACAACTGGCTCGGCGCAGCGGTGTTCGCCGGTATTGCCGGTGAGTACTGGCGCTTACTTGGCAGCCTTTAGAATCGCCGCTGTTTTTGCTGTTTCTCTTTGAAAGACTGACATGGCTTATCGCGATCTGCGCGAATTCATCACGCAGCTGGAAACCCTGGGCGAGTTGCGCCGGGTTTCGCAGCCGGTTTCGCCGATGCTGGAAATGACCGCGGTGTGTGATCGTGCGCTGCGTGCCGGCGGTCCGGCGCTGTTGTTTACCAATCCGGGCAGCGCTGTTGGTGACATCCGCAGTAGTGCCGTCGGGATCGCGCAGCCGCGCATGCCAGCCATGCCGGTACTGGGCAACCTGTTTGGCACGCCGCGGCGTGTGGCGCTGGCCATGGGCTCGGCCTTGCAGGCTGCCGGTGGTGATCCCGCCCATCCGCGCGAGGGCTTGCGCAAGCTCGGGCAGTTGCTGGCCCAGCTCAAGGAGCCGCAACCGCCCAAGGGGCTGCTCAACATGCTTTCCTTCGGCGTGAATCTGCTCAAGAGTGGCCTGCAATCGGCGCCGCGCGAGCTGGGCAGCGCCCCCTGTCAGGAAATCGTGTGGCAGGGCAGCGAGGTCGATCTCGGTCGGCTGCCGGTGCAGACCTGCTGGCCGGGTGACGCCGGACCGCTCATCACCTGGGGCCTGACGGTGACACGCGGGCCGCACAAGCCGCGACAGAATCTGGGCATCTACCGGCAGCAGGTGATCGCACCCAACAAGCTCATCCTGCGCTGGTTTGCGCATCGTGGAGGCGCACAGGATTTTCGCGACCATGCACTGGCCCATCCTGGCGTTCCGTTCCCGGTGTCAGTGGCGCTGGGTGCCGATCCGGCCATGTTGCTGGCCGCCGTGACGCCAATTCCCGACAGCCTGTCGGAGTACCAGTTCGCCGGCCTGTTGCGTGGCGCGCGGACCGAACTGGTGCGCTGCCTCGGCAACGATCTGCAAGTGCCGGCCTCGGCCGAGATCGTGCTCGAGGGCGCCATCCTGCCCTCGGCCGACGATCCCTCGGGCTGGGAGATGGCGCCGGAAGGCCCGTTCGGTGATCACACCGGCTATTACAACGAGGTCGAGCGGCATCTGGTGATGACCATCGATCGCATCAGCATGCGTCCCGATCCGATCTATCACTCCACCTATACCGGCAAGCCGCCGGATGAGCCCTCGATCCTGGGTGAGGCACTGAATGAAGTATTCGTGCCCATCCTGCAAAAGCAGTTTCCAGAGATCGTCGATTTTCATCTGCCGGCTGAGGGCTGCTCCTATCGCATCGCGGTAGTGAGCTTGCGCAAGGAGTTCCCTGGCCATGCGCGACGGGTGATGTTCGGCATCTGGAGTTTTTTGCGGCAGTTCATGTACACCAAGACCATCATCGTGGTGGACGATGACATCGATGTTCGCGACTGGAAGGAAGTGATGTGGGCGCTCAGCACCCGCTTTGATGCCGCACGCGATACGGTGATCGCCGAGAACACGCCGATCGATGAACTGGATTTCGCCTCGCCGGTGGCGGGCCTGGGTTCGAAGATGGGACTGGATGCCACCAACAAATGGCCGGCCGAGACCAGTCGCGCCTGGGGTCGCGTGATCAGCCGCGATGCGGCGCTGGCGCAGCGTGTGGACGCTCTGTGCGCCGGGCTGGGGTTCTAGCCGGCGTCGTCGTCGTCGCGGGCGGCGTCGCTGCTGCCGGGTTGGCACCGGGCTCGCTTGGCAGCTCATACACCCAGCGCAGCAGCGCATCCTGCGCCGCCTGTCCGGCCTGGGCATTGGCATGCTGGATGAAGCACACCACCGCATGGCGTTGGCCCGAGGCCGACAGCACATAGCCGGCGATGCTGCGCACGTCGTTGAGCGAGCCAGTCTTGATATGTGCCTGCCCGGCCAGGGCATCGCTGCGCAGACGCCGGCGCATGGTGCCATCCAGTGCCGCCACCGGCAGCGAGGACATGAATTCTGGCATCACGCTGCTGGCAAAGGCGGCATTGAGCACCTCTCCCAGCTTGGCGGCACTGATGCGTTCGATGCGCGACAAGCCCGAGCCGTTCTCCATCACCAGCTCCGGAATATTCAGCCGGCGTTGCGCCAACCAGTTGCGGATCACCGCGGTTGCACGGTCGCTGCGTGCGGCGAGGTTGTCTTCGGCGTTGCCCGGCGTCGTTGCATCCGGCAGGCTGCCCAGCGTGAGATAGAGCTGCCGTGCCATGACGTTATTGGAAAATTTGTTGATGTCGCGCACCACTTCCGCCAGCGGTGGGGATTCCTGCGTCCACAGCAAGCGCGCATCGCCAGGCACATTACCCTCGCGCAGCCGTCCGGAAAAACTGCCGCCCAGTTCTTTCCACAAGGCACGGAAGGTCCCCAGCACAAAGGCCGGATGTGACAACAGCGCCACGTTCCAGGTGCGCTCGCCACAGCGCAATGGATAGCTGCCGCTGAAGCTCGTGCGCAGCACATCCTCGGATGGCGTCTGAAAATCGCTGCGTAAGCGTGCGAGCCAGTCGCCGCAAGCGCCGTCAACGCCGCGCACCGTGCTGCGCAGCTCCAGCTGTGACAGCGGCGGTTCGCTGATCACCCGCACGCTGCGGCCATCGGCCTCGGGCACAAAGGTGAAGCGCACCGTCTTGAAGTTCAGCAGCAAGGCATCCGGCCCGACGTTATAGGGCTTCATGGCGTCACCATCGAAGCCGGCTGGATCGTGTTGCGCGCTTTCACTGCGTGCCAGCCAGCTGCGATCGAGCAGCAGATCACCACGGATCTCGCGCACGCCACGCGCCCGTACTGCACGCAGCATCAGCCACAGCTGCTCCATGTTGAGCTTGGGATCGCCGCCGCCCTTGATGACCAGATTGCCTTGCAGCACATCGCCTTGCAGCGTGCCTTCGGCATAGACCTGGGTTTTCCAGTTGTAGGTCGGACCCAGCAATTCCAGCGCGGCAAAGCTGGTCAGCAGCTTCATGGTCGAGGCCGGGTTCATGGCCTGGGTGGCGTTCACGGCCAGTCGTGGCGCTTGCGCCGAGGCGCCGATGCCCAGGGGCTGCACCCACACCGCCACTGCCGAGCTTGGAATGGCAGCGCGACGCAGCGCTTCGGAAACGGTGGCTGGCAGGCTGTTTGAGGGCTGACTTTGGGCTAAGGCGACGCCGGAAACGATACCAAGCAAAAAAAAGGCGACCGAAGAGCAGGGAAAAAAAGAGCGTTTAGTGTCTCTGTAAGCCATTGCCTCAGTATGCCAGCCCTTCAGTCGTCGTCGCGCTGCTGCCTTAGCCGCCCGGGATCGCGGGAACGCTCGGACTTGCCGCCGGGTTTGCTGGCGGCGTCAGGGCAGGGCTGGCCGCTGCGCGTTGCCGATACAGCTGATGCATCGCATCTCGGACTGCCCGGCGTTCCTCGGGCGTCTTGGCCTCGTGCATGCGGGAATGAAACTGCTGGCGTTCATCCTGACTTAACAGGGCGGCGTGGTCCCGGCCGTGCATGCCGGTATGCGCGCTGTTCCGGCCATCGGTGTGCCCGTGATGGAGACGATGGTGATGATGGCGGTGTTCCTGAGTTGTCGGGCTGTCGGGCGCGGGTGTCACTGACGGCTGCGACAGCGCGAACTGGGCTGACGCCAGCATCAGGCTGCCACCGGCCAGGCGGCACAGCAGGGCCGCCCGGCTGGATGTCGGTCGGGACTGGCTGGAAGCTTGCGAAATAATAGTAACCCCTTGTTTTTTAAAGATATTTTTCATTTTCGCCTCGTAGGGTGGGGTTGTTGTGGCTGGTTTACGCATGTTGGAGTGCCGTGCCGGGCTAAGGTTGGGCCGAAGTTGTAAGGGCTTGTTAATTTGTAAATCGTGGCAGCTTCATGAGCGCTGGCTGGCCGACCGGTTTCCGGACCAAACCGCAGGCCGTCACACACAGGACTTGAAAAACCGACCCTTGTGCCTTATTATTAGCACTCGCAACGCGTGAGTGCTAATAACCGTAGTGTTCAGCGCCGCGCAGCGCCCAGACGTGGCAGGCCAGTCCGGCGGGTTCTAGGAAGGCTTTTTGAAAGCCCCCAGCCCTTGTGAGTGGTCGCTAACTACCGGCAAAATCCCAGTAACCATCAATGGAGGCAAACACCCCATGAAAATCCGTCCCTTGCATGATCGTATCGTGGTCCGGCGCTTGGAAGAAGAGCGCAAGTCCGCTGGCGGCATTGTCATTCCCGATAACGCAGCCGAAAAGCCCGATCAGGGCGAAGTCATCGCTGTCGGCAACGGCAAGATTCTCGAAGACGGCAAAGTCCGTCCGCTGGACGTCAAGGTTGGCGATCGCGTGCTGTTCGGTAAGTATTCCGGCACCGCAGTCAAGATCGAAGGCGATGAGTTCCTCGTCATGCGCGAGGAAGACGTGATGGGCGTCATCGCCAAGTAATCATCACCAAGACTATGTCACCGCACGCTTGG
>CAIPUP010000055.1 GCA_903868285.1 uncultured beta proteobacterium | reverse complement strand
GTGCCCTATGTGCGCACGGCTGACGATGTGGTGCAGGGCATGCTCGACCTGGCAGCGGTCGGGCCGAACGACCATGTCATCGATCTGGGTTGTGGTGACGGACAGATCCTGATCGCGGCGGCACGGCGTGGTGCCAGCGGACTGGGCGTGGATATTGATCCCCACCCGCTGCAGCTGGGGCGCTACTACGCGCGTCGTGCCGGTGTGGCCGAGCGGGTGCGCTTTGTGCGCCAGGATTTGTTTCAGACCGATCTGCGCCAGCACAATGTGGTGATGCTCTATCTCTCGGTGGCGCTGAATCGTCGTCTGCTGCCCAAGTTGCGTGCCGAATTGCCGCGTGGTGCGCGCATCGTTTCGCACAAGTTCGACATGGGTGGTGACTGGCTGCCCGCGCGTACGCTGCAGGTGGATGGTGTGCCGATTTATCTGTGGATAGCGCCCGGTCCTGGCGCCTAGATCGCTTTCGGTTTAGTTGGCAACCCTTGGCACCCGACCGCGCCGGAAGTCGGCAAGGATTTCGCGCGCGGCATTGTGACCGGGGATGCCGGTGACGCCGCCACCCGGATGGCTGCCCGAGCCGCACATATACAGGCCCTTGATCGGTGAGCGGTAGTCGGCATACCCCAGTAGCGGTCGCGCTGACCAGAGCTGGTCCAGGCCGAGTGCGCCATGAAAGATATCGCCGCCCAACAGACCGAACTGCTGTTCCAGATCGAGTGGCGACAGAATGCTGCGACCGAGTACGTCGTGCGTAAAGCCCGGGCAATACTGCGCCACGGTCTGCAGCACCAGATCGGCGGCGCGTTCGCGTTCATCCTCCCAGCGCAGGCCGTCTGGCAGTTGCGGGTTGAAGTGCTGACAGAACAGACTCGCGACATGCTGTCCGGGTGGTGCCAGGCTGTCATCCAGGGTGGACGGGATGAGCATCTCGACAATGGGTGCGCGTGACCAGCTCAGTGCGCGGGCGTCGGCATGGGCACGCTCCATGTAGCCCAGCGATGGGGCCAGGATGATGCCCGAACCATGATGTGGACCGGCTCCAGAAAGTCCAATGAAATCAGGTAGTTGGCGCAATGCTACATTCATGCGGAAGGTGGCCGACCCGCAGCGCCAGCGCTGCATGCGCTGGACAATCTCCGACGGCAGGCTGTCGGCCGGACAGAGCGACAGGTAGAGCAGCTTCGGGTTGAGGTTGGAGATCACGCTGCGCGCTTGCAGCATGCTGCCATCGGCCAGTTGCACGCCGTGCGCCCGGCCATCGCGTACCAACACCTGTTGCACGCTGGCCTCGGTGCTGAGCTCGGCGCCGCGGGCGCGCGCTTCCGCCGCCATGGCCTGGGTAATAGCACCCATGCCACCGATGGCATGACCCCAGCTGCCACGCTTGCCGTTTACTTCGCCAAACACATGATGCAGCAGCACATAGGCCGAGCCCGGCGTATACGGACTGGCGAAGTTGCCGACCACGGCATCAAAGCCAAACAGCGCCCGTACCGGCTCGGACTCGAACCACCACTCCAGCAACTCGCCTGCGCTCTTGGTGAACAGGTCCAGCACATTACGTTGCACTTCACGTGGCAACTTGGCCATGCGCGCCGCCTGGATCACCGCCTCGGCCAGCGAACCCAGGCCACCGCCAACATTGGGTGGGGTGCGCAATAGCAGTCCGCGTAGCACCTCGGCCACCTGCTCGATCATGGCGTAATAGGCCGGTAGACGATCGGCATCGCGACGCGAGAATTTCGCCACTTCACTCTGGGTCGCTGCCAGACCGCCGCCGGACTTCAGGTAGCGACCATCCGGCAGCGGCAGAAAATTCGCCAGTGGTCGTTCGACGATGCGCAGACCATGCTCGGACAGACGCAGATCGCGGATCACCTTGGGCGCGAGCAGGCTGACGGTGTACGAGGCGCTGGAGTTGCGAAAGCCCGGGTGAAACTCTTCGGTGACGGCGGCACCGCCCAGCACATGCCGTCGTTCCAGCACGCGCACCCGCAATCCGGCGCCTGCCAGATAAGCGGCACAGACCAGGCCGTTATGCCCGCCACCGATGATGATGGCGTCATAGGTCGCTGCGCGCGATGTACTGCCTTGCATGGAAAGTGGTTTGGAATTGGGTGCTGACATGCGGCGAGTGTAATGCGCCACGGCAGCCGTGGTGCCCCTTGCCACCCCCAGCGCTGACGCTTCGCCCCCAGGTGCCATAATCGCCCGCCGTTCAACCCTCGCCTCACTCTCGCCAGCAAATCCATGCCGACCCTTTTCCGCTCCCTGCGCAGTCCGCTCACCATCGTGGTGTGTGGCGCACTGATGATGCTGATCTGCAACGGCTTGCGTGCCAATTCCGGGCTATGGCTGCAGCCGATGAGTCTGGCGCATGGCTGGGGTCGCGAAGTCTTCGCCCTGGCCATCGCGCTGCAGAATTTTCTCTGGGGTGTTGGTTCACCGCTATTCGGTGCCATCGCCGACAAATACGGTGCCGGACGTGCACTGGTGACAGGCGCTGTGCTGTATGGACTGGGCATGGCCGGCATGGCCTATGCCAGCACACCGGCAGAGCTGTATCTGAGCACCGGCATGCTGATCGGCTTTGGCATTGCCGGTACCTCCTACACCGTGGTGCTGGGGGTGTTCTCTCGCATTGCCCGTCCGGAGCAACGCTCATTGCTGATGGGCGTGGGCACTGCTGCCGGCTCGATGGGGCAGTTCATCATGCTGCCGGTGGGGCAGGCCTGGATCAACAGCGTCGGCTGGCAGCAGGCCCTGCTGCTGCAACTGGGGCTGATCGCCTTGATGCTGCCGCTGGCCTATGGTCTGTCCGGTCGGCCGCAGCAGGCACAGGAAGAGTTGTTGCAGAGCTCGACCCATACCGCTACGCCGGTCGGCCTGATGGATGCCTTGCGCGAGGCGCTGCGCGATCGCAGCTTTCATTTGTTGTTCTGGGGCTATTTCACCTGCGGCTTTCAGGTGGTGTTCATAGGCCTGCATCTGCCGTCCTATCTGGTCGATCAGGGGCTGCCCACGACGCTCGGTGCTTCGGCCATCGCGGTGGTCGGACTGTCCAACATCGCCGGTTCCTTTTTATCGGGCTGGCTGGGTGGGCGCTACTCCAAGAAGCTGTTGCTGTCAGGCTTGTACTTTCTGCGCTCGGTGGTGATTCTGGTGTTCATCCTCAGCCCGCTGTCGGTGTTTTCGGTCTATGTGTTTGCTGCCTGCATGGGTCTGCTATGGCTATCCACCGTGCCATTGACCCAGGGCCTGGTGGGACAAATCTATGGTTTGCGCTATGTCAGCACCTTGGTCGGCGTGGTGTTCATGGGGCACCAGATCGGTTCCTTCCTTGGCGCCTGGCTGGGCGGCAAGATCTACGACATGACCGGTTCCTATGACTTGGCCTGGTGGCTGATCATTGGCTCCGGCTTCTATGCTGCCGTGATGCATCTGCCGATACGCGAGCAACCGCTGGCGCTGCGTCGCGCGGCGGATTTGCAAGCAGTGTGAAGTGCTGCGTGAATCATTGTTGTAATTAAATTTTCAGAGGAGGAGTGGGTATGAAGATGTCGATGCGTGAATGGATAGCGGGTCGCTGCTTGTTGGCCGTGGCCTTGTTGGGAATGCAGTCCCTGGTGATGTCGTCGGCCATGGCGCAGGCCTGGCCGAACAAGGCAGTGCGCCTGATTGTGTCGTCTGCGCCGGGCGGTCCGGGTGATCTGGTGGCGCGTGGCTTCGCGCAGGCCATGAGCAATGCCCTGGGACAAGCCTTCGTGGTGGAGAACCGTGTTGGTGCCGATGGTCTGATCGCCGGTGAAGCTTGTGCTCGCGCCACGCCGGACGGTTACACGCTGTGCTCGCTGGATGGTTTTGTCGTGGTCACCAATCCGGCGGTGCGGGCCAAGATGCCTTTTGACACTGCCAAGGACATCGATCCGGTAGTGCATCTGGGCATGCTGGCCGCCACCATCGGCGCCCACCCGTCCGTGCCAGCGAAAAATTTTGCCGAGCTGATCGACTATGCCAAGGGCAATCCCAACAAGATCACCTGGGCCAGTTACGGTGCTTCCAGCAGTGCCATGCTCTACATGGGCTGGCTCTCGAACGTGCGCGATGTGCATTTTTTCAACGTACCGTACAAGTCGGCAGCACCAGCGTTCCAGGCTGTGGTGGCAGGTGAGTCGCAGTTGGTGGTGTATTCCATGGGTCTTACCCTGCAGCAGATCAAGGCTGGCAAGATGAAGGCGCTGGCCATCAACACGCCTTCGCGCCATCCGGCCATGCCGGACGTGCCCACGATGGCCGAGTCGGGGCTGGATGTGGCAGTGGTGACCTGGTTCGGTGTGTTCGCGCCTGCCGGCACCCCGAAAGACATCATCCGGCGCGTCAACAGCGAAACTCCCAAGGCTTACTTTGGGGATGTGGCGCTGCGCGAGAAATTTCTGACCGCCACCGGCATTGTCTGGAACCATGCTCCGGCTGGTGTGCCGCCCGAGCAATTTTCGGAATTTCTGGCCAAGGAACGCAAGATGTATCTCGATCTGGTGCGTATCGCCAAGATCAAGGTGGAGTAGTCATGACGCAAGCAAGCGATCAAGGAATATTCCGGGGTCCGGCAAAGATTCGTCATATCGCCATCGGCAGCAGCCACCCCGGTCGCTCGGCCGAGTATTACAAGGCGGCGTTCGGCTGGCGCGAAGTGGCACGCCTGGGCAAGGATGCCGAAGACCCGAATGGTGTGGTGCTGTCCGATGGTTCCTTGAACATCAGCGTGTTGCGATTCTCCAACGACCAGATCGGCAAGGGCGTGGGTTGCGAGGGCTTTCATCATCTGGGCTTTGTGGTGGATGACGTGGCGGCCTGGACTGCACGCCTGGAAGCCATGGGCACCCCTTGCATCGTTGGTGAACATGACATTCCACCGGGGGCGCAATACGAAATCAAGTTCCGCAGCCCGGATGATGTGGTGTTCGATATTTCCGATGTCGCGTGGCCGGGTTCGACTGCGCTGGATGGCACGCCAGCGCCCGACCGGCAGCCCAGTGCGGCACAGGAAAACCGTTCGCGTTTTCCGGCCGGCAAGGCGCCTGCGCCTGAACTCGGGCAGGGTTGAGCATGACCGGTGTTGCCACGGCCAGCGCAGCTCGTCTGGTGGCTGCCTACGGCAGCTCGCACAGCACCATGTTGTTCTCGGCCGAGGCTAATTGGCAGAAGCTGTTCGACCATGTCGATATCAAGGTGCCGGTGCATGACGCCGACGGTGTCGAGCGATCGTTTGACTACCTGCTGGCGCACTTGCCATCGGATGCCGCCGAGCGCATCGCGCCGGCGCTGATGGCACAACGGCATCAAGTCACCATCGCCGCGCTGGACCGGCTGCAACGCAACATCGCGGCCGATGCGCTGGATGTGCTGGTGATCGTGGGCGATGACCAACGCGAACTGTTCAAGGATCACAGTCGACCGGCCATGGCCATCTACACCGGTTCGCAGATACGCAATGCCGCTGCGCCAGCCAAATTACCGGATAACTGGTATTTCCATGATCAGGCGCGTCGGCTCGAGGATGGCCGCGATGTGCTCTACCCCTGTCATCCGGCGCTGGCGAATTTTCTGGCGCAGGGCTTGAGTGCCTGTGACTTCGACTTCACCGTGGTCAATGCCCTGGTAGGGGAGCAGTTCGAAGGTCACGCCTATTCCTTCGTGCATCGCCGCCTGACCGCCGGGCTGGGCTTGCCGGTGGTGCCGATTTTTCTGAACACGTACTACCCGCCCAACGTGCCGACACCGCAGCGCTGCCGCGCACTGGGTCAGCAACTGGGGCGTCTGATCGCCAGCTTTCCCGCGCCTTTGCGGGTGGGCCTCATGGCCTCGGGCGGGCTTAGCCATTTCCGCGTGGATGAGGAACTCGATGCCGAGGTGGTGCAAGCCTTGCGCGCTAACGACCTGGCGACGCTGGCGGCGTTGGAGCCGTATCGGCTACAGGGCGGATCGTCGGAGATCCGCAACTGGATCTGTGTCGCTGCCGCCGTGGCCGAGGCCGGTCTGGCGCTGGACTGGCTGGAGTACGTGCCGGCCTACCGCTCGCGCGCGCTCACTGGCGTCGGCCTGGGCTTTGCACGCTGGGGAAAATGAACGGTAACTGAGTCCAGGGGGCTAGCGGTACAGCGGCCCGCCAGGTCAGCAGGTCAGCAGAATTTTCCCGATGTGCTGCGAGGACTCCATCAGTGCATGCGCGGCCGGCGCATCGGCCAGAGCAAAGCGCTGATAAATCACCGGCTTGATGCGACCTTGCTCCAGCAGCGGCCAGAT
>CAIPUP010000054.1 GCA_903868285.1 uncultured beta proteobacterium | reverse complement strand
CGGCGGCATCCTGCGGATGTAGCTCAAGGCAGGGCATCTTTTCCTGCTCCAGAAACACCGGCAGATTGGCAAACGAGGAATTCAGGGCGTGGCGTGCCGGTGGCGAGATCATCGCCAACGGATAGCGCTCGGCCAACACTGCATTGGACTGCACGCTCTCATGCGGCGGAATATAGGTAGGCAGGGCATCGAAGCCCTGCGCCGCCAGCCAGGCACTTTCGAACTCGCACTTGCCCGAAGGCGTTTGAAAACCACCTTCGGCGTAAGGCGCAACAGCGCCCTGCAATCGCTGCCAGCCGTGTTGCTTGAGGCTGTCAAAACTGATGCCCTGCATTGCCGCGTGATCCCATTTGAACGCCGCGCGCATGATGTCCTCATCCGACTCCTGCAAACAGGCATCGCTGTAACCCATGCGTTGCGCCAGCAGGCGAAACACCTCGGAATTCGGTTTGGCCTCGCCCACCGGCGCGATGGCCTGCTCGCTGTACTGCACATAACGATGGCCATAGGCGCGATGGATATCAGCCTGCTCCAGTTGGGTGGTGGCAGGCAGCAGAATGTCGGCGTAATCGGCGGTGTCGGTGACAAAAATGTCATGTACCACACAGAACAGGTCGCGTCGTGCGAAGCCCGCCGCCACCTTGCTGCTGTCGGGTGCCACCGCCAGCGGGTTCGAGTTATAGACATAGATGGCCTTGACCGGCGGGTCGTGCAGCTCCAGCAAGGCATCGCCAATGGCCGACATGTTGATGCTGCGCGGCCGGGGCGCATCCGACAGCGCCAGCAGGTCCGGACGCTCCAGCGCGCGCTGATCCACCGGATAAGCTCCCGAGGTCGACATCAACAAACCACCCGCAGCATCACGCCACGACCCGGTCAGCGCTGGCAGGCAGCAGATATTGCGCACCGCCATGCCCCCGCCAGCATGACGCTGCATGCCGTAGTTCAAGCGTATGGTGGCCGGACCAATGGCGGCATAGTCGCGTGCCAGTTGCACAATCACCGCAGCATCAATGCCGCACAGTTTTGCCACGCGCTGTGGCGGATAGTCTTGCACCCGCTGCGCCAGTGCCGCAAAGCCCAGGGTGTAGCGCTCGATGTAATCGCGATCGATACGGTTTTCGGCAATCAATACATGCATCAGGCCCAGCGCCAGCGCGCCATCGGTACCCGGTAGCAACGCGATGTGCTGATCGCATTTCATCGCGCTGTCGGAGCGAAACGGATCGATGGCAATGAGCTTGGCGCCGCGGCGTTTGGCCTGCTGCACCCGCGACCAGTAATGCAGGTTCGAGGTCACCGGATTGGAACCCCAGATGATGATCAGCCGGGCGTGCTCGACCTGCTCCGGATCGGCGCCGATGGCAGCACCCAGGGTGGCTTTCTGACCCCAGCCACCGGCAGTGGCGCAGATGGTGCGATCTAACAGCGACGCCCCCATGCGATGAAAAAAGCGCCGGTCCATCGAAGCGTACTGCACCAAGCCCATGGTGCCGGCATAGCTGTAGGGCAGCACGGACTGGGAACCGAATTCCCTGATCACGCTGTGAAACCGTGCCGCGATGGTGTCGAGCGCCTCGTCCCAGCTGATGCGCTGCCAGACACCGCTAACGCCATTGCCAGCAATGTCTCTACCCCCGCGTAACGGTCCCTTGGCACCAATGCGCTTCATCGGGTAAAGCACCCGGTTCGGGGCATAGGTACGTTCCAGATAACGAGCCACCTTGGTACACAGCACGCCCTGGGTGAAGGGATGGTCGGGGTTGCCGGCGACATGCACTGCGCGCGCCTGTGCGCCCTCGCCCTGCACCCGCACCTGCATCGAACAGGTGTCGGGACAATCATGCGGACAGACCACATGCACGTTGCGCTGCGTGGAGGCAGATGCAGCAGCTTCCTTCTTGTTCATGAGCCATCCCTTGAAGAATTTCGTGCATCCGCCGCGGCAACAATCCAGCGATACAGCGGCAACATCACCGCAGGCAGGATATACATCGGCAATTGACCAAAGGCAAAAAATGCCTGCATCTGGGCATCGGCCTGACTGCCCAGCGCCACCATCACCAGACCCATATTGCAATTGCCAAAAATCATCGCTGTCGTGACAGCGATCCTTGCGCCAAAGGGCCAGGCCAGCAACAGGCCGAGCGCTTGCAACAGCAAATTGAACAACAAGGCAGCTACGGTGACGGTCAACACGAACAGCGGCTGTTCAATGGCCAGCGCAGTCATGCCGTCCATGATGGCCAGCACGAACAGCAGCGCCGCCAGCACCGCCGAACCGTCCAGCGCGTGGGCGTGGCGCTGCAAAGTTTGCGGCGCGGTCCAGCGACGAATGACCCAGGCAATAAAAAACGCTCCACCCACCACCCCACCCAGACGCAAACCCAGCGCCAGCGCATCGATGTTGAGCGACACTCCCAGCAGTGCCAGTGCCAGCGGCGGCATGGTGAAGGGCACCAGCGCCGTGGCAGCGACACAGATCACCGTCGCCAGGGCCGCATCCAGACCAAGAATCAGGGCGAAGGCAGCATTGGCAAAAATCGGCGCAGAGGCGGCCACCAGCACCATCGCCGCGCGCAAGGAATCCGGCAGCGCCAGGCCGTGCACTATCGCAGCAACCAGTAGCGGTGACAGCAGCAAGGACCCCAGCAGCATGGGCAGCAGCAACAGCGGTCGAGCGGCATAGCCGCGCAGCAAGCGCCAGTCCACCCGCACCAGGGCAGCGACGGTAGTCACCAGCAAGGCGGGTAACAGCAAGGGGGCGGCCAGACTGGCCAATGGCGGCAGCAACAGGCCAACCAGGGCTCCCAGCGACATGTACAGCCGGCCATGCCGGCCGACATGGTCAAGCATGACTGCCGGACTGATCAATGCCATCGGTTAACGCCTACCGTCATACGCGCAGATCCGGACGCTTGACGCCAAAGTCCTGCGGAAAGGCCTGGCGCATGGACTGAGCCATGCGATACAGGGCATGGGTACCCGCCGCCATCACCCCTCCCATGGTGATGAAACCGTGGATCTGTCCTTCGAAACACTCATGCGTCACGGCCACCCCAGCCTCGGCCAGCCGACGGGCATAGGCCGTCCCCTCGTCGCGCAGCGGATCGAACCCGGCTGTGATGACAAAGGCCCGCGCCGCACCACTGACATCCGCTGCTGCCAGAGGCGAGATGCGCCAGTCGGCACGATCAACAGCAGGAGGCGCGTAGCTGCCACGCGCCCAGTCCTGGGCCGCGCGCTCGAGCAGATAGCCAGTGCCGAACTGCTGACGGGACGCATGTTGCAGATCGCTATCGATGCGCAGATCGGCCGAGGGATAAACCAGTACCTGCATTGCGACCGGCGGCAAATTCTCGGCATTGCCTGCACGCGCTGCCAGCGCCAGCACCGCTGCGATATTGCCGCCAGCACTGTCGCCGGCCAGCACGATGCAGTCGGGCAGCAGGTGCAGATCAACAGCCTGCGCTGCCAGCCAGCGCAATGCGGCCTGCGCATCCTCGATCGCGGCCGGAAAGGGATGCTCGGGTGCCAGCCGATAGTCGACCGCCAGCACCGCCATGCGTCCGAAATTGGCCAGCTGGCGACACGGCACATCATGGCTATCCAAATCGCCATAGACCCAGCCACCGCCGTGGAAGTACAGCACCACTGGCAGGCTTTGGTCAGGCTGCGTGCCCAGGCCGCGATACAACCGCAGCGCCAAAGGTCCGCCCGGGCCGTCGATACGGAAGTCCTGCGTTGCAGCGACTTCCGGCAGCGCAGGCTGCATTGCGCGGCGCGAAGCAAGGTAACTGCGACGGGCCTCGGCCACGCTCAGGGTATGCAGGGACGGGCGCAGCGCTGCAGCGGCCAGCACCGGTACCGCCTGCGGGTCGAGCTGACGCAGCACCGGCGTGGTGTGATCAGGCACCGGCGACGGCTGATTGGCGCCGGCG
>CAIPUP010000053.1 GCA_903868285.1 uncultured beta proteobacterium | reverse complement strand
CCAGGGCCATGAAACCGCTTATGCCCAGATCGTCTCGGCGGTGCTGGGTGTGCCGGTGGATCACATCACCCTGGTCGAGGGCGATCCTGCGGTGCGCCTCAAGGGCAACGGTACTGGTGGCTCGCGTTCCACCCATGGTGCTGGCAGCGTGATGAATCTGGCTGCGATCGAAGTGGTGAAAAAAGGCCTGGCGCTGGCGGCCGACGATCTGGAAACCGCCGAGGGTGATCTGGAGTTTGTCGACGGCAACTATCGCGTCAAGGGCACGGACCGCAGCGTCAGCCTGACGGCGCTGGCGCAGAAGCTCGCCCCCCAGGGCGGCGGCGTACATCCGCTGGACACGCGCACCGACAGTATGGTGGGTGCGACCTGGCCCAATGGCTGCCATATCGCCGAGGTCGAAATTGATCCCGAAACCGGTGTGGTGGACTTCCTGTCGTACATCGCTTGCGACGATGCCGGGGTGATCATCAATCACCAATTGGTGGAAGGCCAGATGCATGGCAGCGTGGCCCAGGGCAGCGCGCAGGTGCTGGGTGAACATGCCATCTATGACGCACAGACCGGTCAGATGCTCACCGGCAGCTATATGGACTACCCGCTGCCGCGCGCCGGCTTCCTGCCACCGATCACGCTGCTCGACCACCCGGTGCCAACGCAAACGAATTCGCTGGGCGCCAAGGGTGTGGGCGAGGCCGGCGTGACCCATTCGCTGCCAACGCTGATGAATGCCATCAACGAAGCGCTGGCCCAGGTTGGCGTGAGCCATTTCGACATGCCGGCTACGCCGGCACGGGTGTGGGCGGCGGTACAGGCCGCACGCGCCGGCCAGCCTGCAGCGTTGGCCGTGCCGCAGCGCTGACCGAACTTTGCGATCAGGTTCACGACCAGGTTCACGAGAAGGGTGACGATCCGGCTGAATCAAGCGAAGAACTGATCATTGCGCTGGCAGGGGGCCGGCGTGATGAAGCAGGTGCAGTAGCAGAAGGAGGAGGACCTTATGCATCAGTCGAGGCAGGACAAACTGCAGTTGCTGGGACGCTTGCTATTCGGGGTGTTGTTCATCATCGCGGGGGTACGCAAGTCGATGGCCTTCGCGGGATCAGCTGCCTACATGGCCAAGAACGGTGTGCCGATGGCCGAGGAGTTGCTGGTGTTGACGCTGATCCTGGAAATCGGAGGCGGGTTGTTGCTGGTGTTGGGTTGGCATACGCGGTTGATCGCTGCGGTATTGGCGCTGTTCGTGGTGGTGGTCACGCCGATCTTTCACGGCTTCTGGACCTTCGAGCCGGCGCTGATGGCCAACCAGCTCAATCACTTCATCAAGAACTGTGCTGTGGTCGGCGGCCTGCTCTACATCTGGGCCCATGGCGCGGGTGGCATCAGCATGGATGCCCGGGCGGTGCCCGAGTTTGAAGAGAGCGGCGACAGTTGATCGGATTGCCGTTTTGCTGTTCCAGCAACGCCCGCCCGGTTCGCCGGCGGGCGTTGTGTTTTGCGCTGCGATACGCCGGCCGAGTTCGCGATCGAACTGCAACGTGAGCGCGAGTTCTGGGCTGCTTTCATCCGGCGCAACCGCATCAGCCTGGCGTAGATGGCATCGCCAGCGCGCACATTGATGCTAGAGGAGGCTTTTAAAATGTCTATAAAATCAAAGACTTACAGTAATTTTTCGGCGCGGCTTCTGGTGCTTGCCGGGATGCTGGGTGTGACTGCCGCGCAGGCCCAGGCGCCAGCCGCCTCGCCAAACCCGGCGGCGAACTGGCCGTCGCGCGCGGTGCGGGTGATCGTTGCCGCCACGCCCGGCGGTGGCACCGATGTGCTGGCGCGCCTGTTTGCGCAGCGTTTGCAGGAGCGGCTGGCGCAGCCCTTCGTGGTGGAGAACCGTGGCGGCAATGGCGGCAGTATCGCGGCTGATGTGGTGGCCAAGGCCGCGCCCGATGGCTACACCTGGCTGATGACCAATGACCAGTTCACCGCCAATGCCGCGATGACGCCCAAGCTGCCGTACGACCCGCTCAAGGACCTCGCGCCAGTGGTGATGATGGGGCGCACCCCCGTCGTGCTGGGCGTGGGTATGGCGGTGCCAGCGAAAAGCGTGAGCGAACTGGTGGCGCTGGTGCGCGCCAACCCCGGCAAGTACGCCTATTCCTCTTGCGGTAATGGCACGCCGCTGCATTTCGCCGGCGAGCTGCTCAACCTCAGCGCCAAGCTCGATCTGGCGCATGCGCCCTACAAAGGTTGTGCGCCGGCGCTGGTGGATGTGGTGTCAGGCGCAGTACCGGTGTTTTTCAATATGCTGGGCAATGCCGTGCCGTATGAGAAAAGCGGCAAGTTGCGCCT
>CAIPUP010000052.1 GCA_903868285.1 uncultured beta proteobacterium | reverse complement strand
TGCCGATCGGCAGTTTTTGCGGCCCCATGAAGGCGACATAGGGCGGGCAGCCCAGCACGATGGCGCAGGGCATGGTCTTGTGGCCGAGCTCCTTGTAGCGCTGGTAATGCAAAAAGCCGCCGGCACCGCCGACGCGGGTGGCCATGCGCACCACCAGCCGGTCGGGCGCCTTGAGCGCAGCGCGGTAGGTGCCCATGTTCTGCACCCCGGTCTCCGGGTCGCAGGTCACGACGTTGGTGGCAGTGAGGGTGGGCGAGGAATCAAAGCCCGGCGTGGAGATCGGGATCGGCAGCATGTCCAGGCCCTTGCCCGCGCCACGCAGCGCGGCACCGGTGTGCACCACGTCCTGACAGGCCGCCTTCTTCACTTCCAGCGGCGGGATCGGCTTGGCAATGGCGCGGTCCCACTTGGCCTGAATCTGATCCACCGGGGCATCCATGCCGGTGCTGTAGATGGCGCGGTTGGCAGCCAGGGCGCCCACCACCACCGGAATCTTGAATTTGCGGCCCTTGCCATCGACGATGTTGTTGAACAGAAAGGCCTTGCGCTCGCTCTCGGGCATGCCGCCGACGAATTGCCAGCGCACCAGCGGATGCAGCTCGGAATCCTTGTCGATACGACGGCTGATGACTTGCAGCAGACCGCGCTGTTGCAAACGATCCAGATGCTGATGCAGGTCGGCATAGCCGAAGTCTTCGGTACTGGTGGCGACTTTGCTGCTGGCCTTGGCCTTGGTAACTGCCTTGGTAACTGCCTTGGTGCCGGACTTGGCGGCGGGCTTGCTGGTCGCTTTGGTTGCGACTTTGCTCACGACCTTGGTAGCGGTGCTCTTCGTGTTCTTGGGCATGCGGATTTCCTGTGAAGATAAAGCGAGGTGTGCTGTGATGCACTGCACGCCGTTGTCGACGTCTGAACGAAGATTTTAATGCTTAAGCGTCGCCGATTCGCGTCAGACATTCGCTGTCGCGCATAAAATCTGTCGCCGCTGTTGAGCGTGTTGTTCGGTACGTTCTTCGGTACGTTGTTCGATGCATGGTTTGACGCATTGTTTGACGCATTGAAGCATTGACTAGGAAAGCCATGCCCCATATCACCCTGATTTTTGAAGATGGTCGCAGCATCGGTTTGCAGGCCTCGAGCGAAGAAACCATCTATGCCGCTGCGCTGCGCAACAAGCTGCGACTGGAATCCGATTGCCTCGAAGGCGCTTGCGCCACCTGCAAGGGCCTGTGCAGCAGTGGTGAATACCGACTGGGTGACTACAGCGAGGACGCGCTCTCGGACGAAGAGGCGGCTGCGCGCCAGGTGCTGACCTGCCAGATGCGCGCCAGCAGCGACTGCGTGATCGAGCTGCCCTACGCGTCGACCCAGGCGCTGGGCAAGGCGGGTGTGCCGGTACAGCGCCTGGCGATGCAAGTGACCGGGCTGGAGACGGTGGCCGAGGGTGTGGTGCGACTGACCCTGGGTGTGGTCGAGCAGGGTGTTGCAGCGATGCAATTTCTTCCGGGGCAGTATGTGCATCTGCAAGTGCCGGGCAGCGAGGCACAGCGCAGCTACTCGTTTTCGAATGCGCCGGCCTTGGCTGAAGTATCGGCGACCGGGAGCTCATTAACCGAAGCCGGCAGCATGGAGTTCTATATCAAGCTGCTGCCCTCGGGCGTGATGAGCGACTACCTGCGCCAGCGTGCGGCGGTCGGAGATCGCATCCATGTGAGCGGACCGTTCGGACGCTTTTACCTGCGACCGCCACAGCGGCCGATACTGATGGTGGCCGGTGGCACAGGATTGGCACCGATGCTGTCGATGTTGCGTAGCCTGTTGGCGCAGCAGCAGGCGCTGCCGCCGATCCATCTGCTGTACGGTGCCGCAAGCAGTGCTGAGTTCTGCGATGGCAACAGCCTGCAGCACTTGATGGATCAGGGGCTGCCGCTGACGGTGCAACGCATTGCCGTCGGTGATGGCCCCGGGCAAGGGCATGTCACCAGCTTGCTGCGTCCGGAATTGCTCCATGCCAACGGCAGCGATGTCTACCTGTGCGGCCCGCCGCCGATGATCGAGGCGGCCCAGAGCTGGCTGCGTGCGCAGGGCGTGCCCGCGACCCAGGTCTATGCAGAAAAGTTTCTGCCGTCCTGAATCCGTGTTTGCGGATCGCAGGACGGCAGCAAAGGCATTGCAGGTGGGAATACCTGCGGCGTAGCTGATGTACTTAGCTGATGTACTTGGCCGGGCCGAGCAGCCAGTGAATCACCATCATCGCGGCCAGCGTGCCACCCACCAGCCACAGCGGGTTCATCGGCTCGCCTTGTGTGCCGTGCGAGGCAGCCGTGCTGCTGGCGGCCGGTGCCGCAGCGGAAGCCGCAGCTGAAGATGCGGCCGCTGGTGCAGCGGATGCGGCAACATCAGCCGGCACCATGATCTTGTTGAACTTGGCGAAAAAGTCGTCGGCCTGCTTCTTGGCCACGCCGTCGATCAGGCGCGAACCGATCTGCGCCAGCTTGCCGCCGATGTTGGCCTTGGCGGTATAGACCATCTTGGTTTGTCCGCCCTCCTGGGTCAGGGTGACGGTGGCGCTGCCCTTGGCAAAGCCGGCCGCGCCGCCCGAGCCCTCGAAGGCCAGGGCGTAGGAGTTGGGCGGGTTCATGTCGGTGATGGCCATCTTGCCGGCGAATTTGGCTTTGACCGGGCCAACCGCTGCGGTCATCGAGACCTTGTATTCGTTGTCACCGCTCAGGACGATGGAATCGCAGCCAGTGATGCACTGCTTGAGGATTTCCGGATCGTTGAGGCCGCGCCAGACTTCGGCTTGCGCGAGGGGGATGAGTTGTTCGCCGGTCATTTCCATGGCTGTCTCCTGCTGGAATTTCGAGTGTGTTTCGATGCTGCGGGCGAGCATTTTCCCTTATTTGACTGGGACGTGCCGGACCCAGATCACGTTTAGCGTGACGCGAGGCTCGTTCCTGCTGCGCCTTGTCGTGGCAGTTGCCGCGCCAGCGCCTGCCCCAGTTCCAGCAGGCTGTTGACGTTGTGCACCGGCAAAAAGGCATCGACATGCGGCAGCATGGCGCGGATGCCGGCCGGACGGGCCTCGAACTCCGAGTAGCGCAGCAGCGGGTTGAGCCACACCAGGCTGCGACAGGACTTATGCAGCCTATCCATCTCCTGCGACAGGCCATCGCCAACATCGCGATCCAGGCCGTCCGAGATCAGCAACAGCACGGCGTTCTGGCCGAGTACCCGGCGTGACCATTTGAGATTGAACTCGCGCATGCAATTGCCGATGCGCGTGCCGCCTGACCAGTCCGCCACCAGCTTGGCCACGCCTTCCATGGCCACATCGACATCGCGATGCTTGAAGCAGCGTGTGACATTGGTCAGGCGGGTACCAAAGACAAAGGTGTGCACACGGTCACGGTCATTGGTGAGCGCATGCAGGAAGTGCAGAAACATGCGCGAGTAGCGGTTCATGCTGCCGGAGATATCGCACAGCACCACCAGCGGCGGATGTTCGCGGCGCAGGCTGCGGCGCTTGAGCGGAATCGAGCGTCCGCCATCGCGAAAGCTGGCGCGCAGGGTGGCGCGCAAGTCGATGCGACGGCCATTGGCATCGGGCTGCATGCGCCGCGTTAGTACCTCGGGGATGGGCAGTCGCAGATTGGCAATGATGCGTTTGGCCTGCGCCAGTTCATCATTGGTCATGGTCTCGAAATCGGCCTGCTGCAGCACTTCGCGCGAGGAGAAGGTGAGCGTGGCATCGAGCTCGACTTTCTCCGGTGCCTGCTCGGGGACATCGTTTTTCTTTTGCAGACCGGTTTGCAGTGCTTCGGCCACGCGGTTATTGGCCTGCGGCTGTTCCTGTTCCGGTCCGCGCCCGTAAACCGCCGGCATCAGCATCTGCATGATGCGTTCGAGCAGTTGCGGGTCCTTCCAGAAAATATGGAAGGCCTGATCGAAGACATGGAACTGTTCGCGCTTGTCGATGAATACCGAAGCCAGCGTCCAGTAGAAATCATCGCGCCGCTC
>CAIPUP010000051.1 GCA_903868285.1 uncultured beta proteobacterium | reverse complement strand
CTGCGCGGCTCCTTGTTCATCACCCGGCCGTCGCTGATTCCTTACTCCGCCAAGCGTTCCGATCTGGAGGTCATGGCCAACAGTCTGTTCCAGGTGGTGGCCAGCGGCAAGGTCAAGGTCGGGGTGAGCAGTCGCTATGCGCTCAAGGATGCGGCACAGGCGCATCGCGATCTGGAGGCACGCAAGACCACCGGCTCGGTGGTGCTGATTCCCTGACATCTTCCCTGACGGTGACAGGGCTTATGACCATGCCTAGCGCTGACTGGCTGCGTGCGCGCTTTGCCGCGTCGCCAGACTGGACACCGTTGCTCACTGGCGATGGGCTGTCGTTTCACAAGCCCGAGGCCTTGCGCGCGGCCTCGGTGCTGGTGCCGGTGATTGTTCGCAGCGAGGGATTGTCGGTGTTGTTCACCCGACGTGCCGCGCATCTGAACGATCACGCAGGCCAGATCAGCTTTCCCGGCGGCCGGGCCGAGCAGGACGATCCATCGGTCGAGGCCACTGCCTTGCGCGAAGCCCAGGAGGAGATTGGTCTCGCGCCCAGTCAGGTCGAGGTGCTGGGCTGTCTGCATCAGTATGTGACTGTCACCGGCTATCGCGTTACACCGGTGGTCGGTCTGGTGCATCCTCCCTTCAGCCTGACCCCGGATGCGCTGGAAGTGGCCGAGATCTTCGAGGTGCCGCTGCCCTTCCTGCTCGACCCTGCCAACCGCCAGAGCAATGTCGTGGTGCATCAGGGCAAACGCCGGCATTACTACGCGTTCCCCTATCGCGACTATTACATCTGGGGTGCTACGGCGGGCATGCTGATGAATTTCCAGGCCTTTTTACGGGCGTGAGTTCGAGTCCGAGTTCGCACCTGAGATCGGTATCCGGCGTGGTATCTTGCGTCCAAGTCGTTTGTAGTGCCGAGTAGCTCGGTGTTGCTATTGCAGTTCCGTCTCCCCTTCGTTTTTATTTCTGCGCAACTCTCACAGTCCCTGCCATGGCCCTGATCTCTCTTGTCATCGCGCTGCTGATCGAGCAGTGGAAACCGCTGGCCGAGCGCACGCAGCTATTTGCGCCGGTGAATCGTTTTGCCAGCATGCTGGAGGGACAGTTCAATGCCGGGCAGTCACGACAGGGCATGATTGCCTGGGCGCTGGCCATCCTGCCGGCGATGTTGTTGGTGTGGCTGGTCTACCTTTTTCTGTTGCATCTCAACCCGATGCTGGCCATCGCTTTCAATGTGGTGATGCTCTATCTCACCATGGGCTTTCGTCGTTTCAGTCATTTCTTCACCGATATCCAGCTGGCTATGCGTGCCGATGACATTGATCAGGCGCGGCGGCTGTTGTCGGCCTGGCGTGGTCAGGATTGCAGCGCACTGGCACCGGATGCCGTGGCGCGCCTGGCGATCGAACAGGCGCTGGCGGCTTCGCACTACAACGTGTTTGCGGTGATGTTCTGGTTCATCCTGCTGCCCGGTCCGAGTGGTGCTGTGGCCTATCGCATGGCCTCGTATCTGGCGCGTCGCTGGCAGGCCGATCAGCCCGAGCTGGATCAGTTCGGACGCTTTGCCCGTCGTATCTATCGCATCATGGAATGGCTGCCAACACGGCTCACCGCTGCAGCCTTTGCCGTGGTGGGTGATTTCGAGGACGCGGTGTATTGCTGGCGCAATCAGGCCTCACGCTGGACCGATCCCTTGCTGGGTGTGGTGCTGGCAGCGGGGGCAGGAGCCATCGGCGTGCGTCTGGGGGGTCCGATACAGACTGATATTGCGCCCGAAGACCGGCCCGATCTGGGCATTGGTGATGAAGCCGATGCCGGCTTTCTCGACAGCACGGTCGGCCTGGTGTGGCGCGCACTGGTGCTGTGGTTGCTGATGCTGCTGTTGCTCGGGCTGGCTTCGATACGCTGAACTTCGTACGCTGAACTTCGTACGCTGAACTTCGTACCCTAAGGCGTGTTGTGGCTGCATGCGTCAGTCGCGTGATCTGCCCCAGCCTTGCCTCAGAGTCGATGCCCTTCGGCTGCCAGAATGCGTTGCATCATCTTGACGCGTTCGGCCGCCACTTCACCCCGCGTCACGGCCTCGGTGATGGCGCAACCCGGCTCGCTGCGATGCCGGCAGTCATTGAAGCGGCAATGACCGAGCAGTGGCGCCACCTCGGGAAAGCTGCGCTGGATGTCCAGGGCATCCAGATGCGCCAATCCAAAGTGCTGCAAGCCCGGTGTGTCGATGATGGCACTGTGGGCATTCAGTCGATACAAAAACGAACGGGTGGTGGTGTGACGACCCGAATCCAGAAAACTGGAGATTTCGCCCACGCGCGCCTGGGCGTCCGGGATCAGGGCATTGATCAGTGTGGACTTGCCCATGCCGGACTGTCCCACCAGCACGCTGGTCTGACCTTCCAGCAGTGGCAGCAAGGCAGCGATGTCCTGCTTTGCCGACATGACGGTGAGCGCATAGCCGGCATGCAGCAGCGGTGCTAACTGTTGTCGTGCCGCATCGGCGGCTTGTTGCAGATCGGCCTTGTTCAGCACGATCTGCAGCCGCAGGCCGGTGGCGCTTGCAGCACAGGCGATACGGGTGAGAATTTCCTGACTGAAGCTGGGTTCTGCCGCCACCAGCGCGATCACCTGTGTGGCATTGGCTGCCAGCAACTTGCTGTGATGGCGGTCGGCACGCTGCAGCAGATTGTGGCGCGGCAGCAGTGCTTCGATCACGCCCTGGCGATTGCTGGCGATGCGCAGATGTACCTGATCGCCGCAGGCATAGTCATGTCGCCGGCCACGCGTGACACATTCCACCATGCCTAGTTCTGCCGCATCGACCAGATAGTGCCGGCCATAGGCACCAACGATCTGCCCGCTTACCACCCCATCGCCGGTGCTGACAGTCATGTTCGCTGCGACGCGTGCAGCAAGCCATCCACTTTGGCGGCACAGATGAAATCGCGCTGCGTCAGACCATGTGCAGAGTGAGTCGACCAGGACACCACGCACAGTCCCCACGACAGATGCAGCTCGGGATGGTGGTCCTGAGCATCGGCCATAGTCGCGACCGCATTGGCAAAGCGCATGGCCGAGGCCAGGTCAGTAAAGGAACAGCGACGCGATAGCTGCGCAGTGCTGCCACTGCTGTTGTCACTGGTTTGGATTTTCCACTCTGGCAAGGCCTGCTGCAGCGCCAGTAGTTCGGCTGTCGACAGGCATTGCCGCGCAATCGGCAGCGCGCGGCAGTCTGCATTGGCCAGTGCCTCGTGCGTGATGGCTGCGCTACTGCTCAGGATACTCACGCGCTAACCGTTGCCTGAGGCAGATTCTGCAGATGTGCGATACGCAAGGCCGCCGGTGGATGGCTGTCGTAAAACGTCGAATGCAAGGGGTCGGGCGTGAGCGTGGCGGCATTGTCCTGATAGAGCTTGACCAGGGCGCTGATCAGATCGTCACGCTGCGCTTGCTGTGCGGCATAGGCGTCGGCCTGATATTCATGTTTGCGCGAAGACAGGCTGGCCAGGGGTTGCAGCAAAAAGGTAAAGCAGGGCACCGCCATGAAAAACAGCAATAGCGACATCGCATCCGAGACGGTGCTCACGCCCAGGCCAACATGAAACCAGGGCTGCTGTGCGGTCCAGCCCAGCAGCGCCAGAAAGCCCAGACTGAGTGCAAACAGCACCACCATGCGCTTGAGGATATGGCGATGATGAAAATGCCCCAGTTCATGCGCCAGCACTGCTTCCAGTTCGGCTGGCGTGAGGCGGCTGATCAGAGTGTCGAACAGCACGATGCGACGGGCTGCGCCAAAGCCGGTGAAATAGGCGTTGCCATGGCTGGAGCGGCGCGAGCCGTCCATGACGAACAACCCGCGTGCACGAAAGTGGCATTTGTCCAGCAATGCCTGCAACCGGCTGCGCAGGCTTTCATCGTCCAGCGGCGAGAAGCGGTTGAACCAGGGGGCGATCAGGGTCGGATAGACAGCGATCATCAGCAAATTGAAACCCGACCACACCAGCCAGGCATGCAGCCACCACAGCTCGCCGCTTTGCTGCATCAGCCACAGCACGCACAGGATCAGCGGCACACCCAGCAGCAGGCCGAGCAGGGTTTGCTTGCACAGATCGGCGACAAATAACTGCCAGGTCATACGGTTGAAGCCAAAGCGCTGTTCAATGACAAAGGTGCGATACAGCGACAGCGGCATGTCGATGGCACTGGAGATGAAGCCAAGGCTGAGGATCAACGCCACCCCATGCCACAGGCTGCCATTGGGGGTGAGCTCGGGGAAATTCTGCGACCAGAACTCGCTCAGCCATTGCAGGCCCCCAGCCAGAGTGAAGCCCAGCAGCACCGCAGCACCGAGCAGCGTGTCGAGCATGGACAGACGCGTCTTGGTGATGGTGTAGTCGGCGGCACGCTGATGGTCGGCCAGGCTGATGCGGGATGCAAATGCCTCGGGCACTGCGGCACGATGCGCCAGTACATGTGCGGCATGACGCTGCGCCAGCCACAATCGCAGCAAAGTACCCAATAGCAGGGCGGCAAGAAAAATCCAGGAGAAGGTGTTCATGTCAGAAGGTGTGAATGCCTGCGTGATCGGCGGTTGCGGCAGTGGTAACAGGGTGCTTGCAAAGTGCTGTGAGACAATCGTCGGCAATTCTACACAACCCCTTTTTTGGCAGACCTATCTTGGCTCAGGATCAGAACAATCTTGCTTGGATCGACATGGAAATGACCGGTTTGCTGCCGGATCACGACCGCATCATCGAGGTGGCCATTGTCATCACCAATGCCCAACTCGAGGTCGTGGCCGAGGCGCCGGTGCTGGTGGTGCATCAGTCCGACGAGATGCTGGCCGGCATGGACAACTGGAACAAGTCCACCCATGGCAAGTCGGGTCTGATCGACAAGGTGCGTGCCTCGGTACTTACCGAGCAGCAGGCCGAGCAGCAGATGCTGGCGTTTTTGCAGCAGCATGTGCCCAAGGCGGTGTCACCGATGTGCGGCAATTCGATCTGCCAGGACCGCCGCTTCATGGCGCGCTGGATGCCGCAACTGGAGGCGTATTTCCACTACCGCAATCTGGATGTGTCCACGCTCAAGGAGCTGGCGCGGCGCTGGCGTCCCGAGCTGGTCAAGGGCATGGTCAAGCATGGCAAGCATGAAGCGCTGGCCGACATCCATGAGTCGATTGAAGAGCTGCGCTATTACCGCGAACATTTCCTGCGCATGCCGGACCCCGCTGCCGCGTCGGCGGGTTGAATATAAGCATTTGATTTTATTGACTTTTATTTCAAGTCGGTAACTCAATCGCCGATGAGCTTTCCGGGGTTCATCAGATTGAGCGGGTCCAGGCAGTGCTTGAGCTCCCGCATCAGGGTATGGCCTTCGCCATGTTCCTTTTTCAGATAGTCAATCTTGCCCATGCCGATACCGTGCTCGCCGGTGCAGGTGCCCTCCATCGCCAGCGCCCGATCCACCAGACGCTGATTGAAGGCCTTGGCTTCTTCGGCCTCGGCCCGGTTGTCGGGGCGCACCGGGATCACCAGATGAAAATTGCCATCGCCGACATGCCCGAACATCGGGATCGGCATCGAGGCGCGCGCGATGTCTTCGGCGGTTTGCAGCATGCATTCGGTCAGGCGCGAGATCGGCACGCAGACATCGGTGGAGATGGCGCGACTGCCAGGGCGTAGCTGCATGCAGGCGAAGTAGGCCTGATGTCTGGCCGCCCACAGCCGGTTGCGATCTTCCTGATGGGTGGCCCAGACAAAGTCGGTGCCACCCAGCTCGAGTGCGATCTGCTGCACCTGTTGCGCCTGCTCTTCGACCGAAGCCTTGCTGCCATGAAACTCCAGAAACAGAGTGGGCTGCTCGCGGTAGCTGGTGTGCGAATAGGCATTGATGGCGCGCATGGTGGTGGCACACAGCGCTTCACAGCGGGCAATCGGAATGCCCGCCTGCAGCGTCTGGATCACGGTGTCAACGGCGCCAGCCATGCTGGCAAACGAGCAGGTGGCGGCTGACATGGCCTCGGGTACCGCATGCAGCTTGACGGTCACCTCGGTGATGATGCCCAGCGTGCCTTCGGCACCGACAAACAAGCGCGTCAGGTCATAGCCGGCAGCGGATTTGCGCGCCCGGCTGGCAGTGCGTATCACTCGCGCATCCGGGGTGACCACGGTCAGCGCCAGCACGTTCTCGCGCATGGTGCCGTAGCGCACGGCATTGGTACCCGAGGCGCGGGTCGAGGCCATACCGCCCAAGCTGGCATCCGCGCCGGGGTCGACCGGAAACATCAGTCCGGCATGACGCAGCTGTTCGTTCAGCGCCTTGCGTGTCACCCCGGCTTGCACCGTGGCATCCATGTCCTGGGCGTTGATCGCCAAAACCTGATTCATCTGCGACAAATCGATGCACACGCCGCCGTGAATGGCCAGGATATGCCCTTCGAGCGAGGAGCCGGCACCATAGGCAATCATCGGCACGCCATGACTGCGACAAAGATTCACGACGGCTACGACTTCCTCGGTGCTATGCGGAAACACCACTGCATCGGGCAGGGCATGTGGGTAGCTGGACTCATCCTTGCCGTGATGCTCGCGTATGGCTCGGGCGGTGCTGAAGCGCTCGCCCAGTTGCTGTTGCAGGGCGAGTGTCAGCGTCTCGGGCAGTACTTCGGTTCGGTTATCGGCAGACATTGCAGCGTGCCCCAGGGCTCAGGACAGCGCACGCTTGACCAAGGCAGCTAGCGCCGCATCGGTGGCGGCCTCGGCGTTCTTTCCAGCGCCGGGCTGAACACCGCCGGGCTGAACACCGCCGGACTGAACACCTCGGGCGATCTGCTGTGCCAGCCGCTTGCCGGCTTCCACGCCGGGCTGATCGAAGGAGTTGAGGTTCCAGATCACGCCTTCGGCAAACACCTTGTGCTCGTACAGTGCCAGCAACATGCCCAGGTTGTGGGCATCGAGTTGTTGTATCAACAACATGCTCCAGGGCTGACGTCCGCGTCGGGTTGGGCTGTCCGGATGGCTCAATGCCGTCGCCTGGGCCAGTGCGTTGGCGATCAACGCCCGATCCGCCGCCATGCCCTTGCCATCGGCCAGCGGCAGGATGAAATCCACTGGAGTCAGTGCTGTGCCCTGATGCAACAGCTGGTGATAGGAGTGCTGGCTATCAGTGCCGGCCGAGCCCCAGACGATGGGTGAGGTGGCGTAGTCGACCAGGGCACCATCGCGATCCATGGACTTGCCGTTGGATTCCATTTCCAGTTGCTGCAGCCACAGTGGCAGCGAGCGCAAATCATGCGAGTAGGGAATGACGGCATGGCTGTCGGCGTGACGGAAGTTGACATTCCAGATGTCGACCATGGCCAGCAGTAGCGGCAGATTTTTTTCGATGGGTGCCGACTGGAAATGCTGATCCATGGCGCGAGCGCCGGCCAGCAGCTGCTCGAAGCCGTCCATGCCAATGGCAAATGCCAGTGCCAGTCCGGCTGGCGACCAGAGTGAAAAACGACCGCCCACCCAGTCCCACAGCGGCAGCACGCGCTCGGCCGGAATGCCAAAGCTGCTGGCGACCTCACTATTGCCAGTCACGGCAATGAAGTGACGCGCTACCAGCGTTGCGCTGTCTTCAGAGGGGAATTGCTGTTGCAGCCAGTCGCGTGCGCGCCGGGCATTGGCCAGGGTTTCCTCGGTACGAAAGGATTTCGAGACGGCGATGAATAGCGTCGCGGCCGGGTCAACGCCCTGCAGCGCAGAGTGCAGATCTGCCGGGTCGAGATTGGCGGCAAAGCGCACATCCATGTCGGGAAGCAGGGCGGTGCGCAGTGCGGTACAGGCCAGTCGCGGACCATTGTCCGAGCCTCCGATGCCGATATTGATGACATGGCGTACCGGCGTACCGGTGAGCGCACCGCGACAGGCTTGATCGATCAGGCGGCGCATGCGCTGGCGCGCGGCCAGCGCCTGGGAAATCGCGCCGCTGTCGCAGTGCCGATCATGGGTTTGCGCGCGTAGCGCAGCATGCAGAACCGGTCGTTGTTCCGACTGGTTGATGGCCTCGCCTTGCAGCATGCGTTGAGTCCAGTCAGCGACCTTGCGCTCCCGCACCAATTGCAGCAATGCATCAAACACCGGCTGGCTGAGCTGCTGGCCACTGGCATCCAGATGCAGTCCGCCGACCTCAGCGCAAATGGGTATTGCGGCTGCTGGTGATGTTTGCTCGCGATCTGCAATGCTTGCCTGTTCCGAGGCAAGCGTCTGCAGGCCTTGCCAGGCCGGTGATTGACGTAGCGTGCTCATGGGCGCACAGGCTCCTTGCGATTGACGGCGCCAGCCTTGCTGTTGGGCTTGCTGATGGGCATTCTGATGGAACCGGGGACTGCGTTGTCTGGCTGTTTACGATACAGCCGATAGCGTTCCCGTTCGCGCGGGCGGCTGCCTTCCCAGACGCGGGTCCAGCCTGCGCCCGGATCACGTTCAGCGCCCAGCCGGAATTGCATCACCAGCCAGTGGCAATCCGCATTGGCCGGGTTGTTGCGATCGCGCAGCATGATGTTGCTGTGGTAATCGATCGCGGCACGCTGCGCCAGACCCACCTGTTCACCCAGCACGCAACCGGCATCGGTGGGCAGGGCGCGTCGCAATTCGGTGGCCATGCTGGCGTAGGACTTGCCGTAATCGATCCATGGTAGCCACAGCGTCATCACCAGGCCCCAGAACAGAATGACGCCACTGGCCCACAGCGCTGCGCTGCGCTGTGGTGTGCGCTCACAGCGCAGCACCACCCAGGCCCAAAGCAGGGTCAGCAGCAGTGCCAGCAGGCTGGCGCCGAGCGAGAAACTTGCTGTAAACCCCGGCTCCAGTCGGGTGAAGTTCTTGGCCATGCGCTGCGGCATGCCGGTCATCATGGCAAACCAGCCGAACCAGATCAGGCCGGACAGTCCGGCAAAGGTCATCACGCCGAACCAGGACAGGGCGTTGGCCGCGCCACGGCGTAACAGGCTGATGCCGCGACCCGCCGCCAGCGCCAGCGGTGGCAGCAGGATCAGTGCCTCGACCGTGCGCGCTGCGGGATTAAGCAGTAGCGCCAGCAAACTGCATAGCAACACCACCCAGATCAGAGCCACATCGGGCTGCCAGGCGTGACGTCGGCGCCAGAGCCAGTAGCCCGCCACCGGCCAGGCCGGCCAGCATGACCAGGACAGGGTCTCCAGCAGATTGCGGGCATGTACGGCCTTGGGTAACTGCAGGCTGGCAAACAGTTGTTGCTGATGTGCCCACCAGGCCTGGAACGAGGCCGGTTCGAGTTTGTACAGGGCTAGCAGCCAGAGCGATCCGATCAGTGCTGCCAGTGCCGCAGCCGCCAGCAGGCTGGTGACTGCCCGGGCGGAGCGCCAGCGGCGATGCAGCAGGGGCAGCAGCACAACCGACAAGGGCAGGGCCAGCGCCAGCACGCCCTTGGCCAGCAGACTGATGGCCAGACCGAAGCCCAGCAGCCAGGGTGCGCTGCGCATCCCGAGTGCTGCCGCCGAGAGTCCCCACCAGCACAAGGTCAGGCCAGCCAGGCTGGCGTTTTCCGGCAGGGCTTCATGCGCATGTATCAGCAGACCGAGGCTGCCCAGCCACAGTAGCAGGGCGAGGCTGCCGTCGCGATGGGCCAGAGCTTGAAGGTCTTGTTGCCGTTGTTGCCGCGTGAAATCGTCCTGGAAATAGTCTGCCAGGCGGTCGCTGCTGGGGCGCATGCCGAGGCCACTGCCGCTGTTGTTGCTGTGCGGGTCCGAGGTCCAGAGATAGGCGCAGCGGTAAATGGCAAAGGCCGTCAAGGCAATCCACAGGCCACTGGCCAGACGCGCTGCGTCATGTGGTGGCAGCCAGCCCGCGAATAACCCGGTGCAAACGGATGCCAGTGCCGCGGCCAGCCAGTAATACAGCGGGCCGTCATCCGGGAACACTTCCCCAGCCAGATGCGGCAGCAGCCAGTGGCCGTGTTGCAGCATCTGATGCACCACGCCGATGCCGATGGCGTCGTCGGTCTTCCAGGGGGAATGCCCGGTCAGTCCCGGCAGGGCAAAGGCCAACACGAACAGAACCAGCACCGCCATCGGCGGCGGCAGACTGAGTCGTGGCAGCAAGCGGGCAGGAAGTCCTTCTGGCCGTGTCATGGGCAGGGCTTTAACGGTGTTGCAGTGCGGTATGGCGGCGGGCTGGAACAAAAAAGGCAGCCGTAGCTGCCTTGTTCTGTCGGGATGGAAACGCGTTCAACGTGCTGTCGTGTCGTTCCGCCCCGGTCTGCGCCTGTTCGGCTGCGCCGGCTTAGGCGGCCGCCTTGGGCGCTGCGGTTTTGGAGGCGTACTTCTGGCGGAACTTTTCCACCCGGCCGGCGGTGTCGAGAATCTTCTGCTTGCCGGTGTAGAACGGATGGCAGGCGGAGCAGACTTCGAT
>CAIPUP010000050.1 GCA_903868285.1 uncultured beta proteobacterium | reverse complement strand
TGGACTGCGGCCTGGCCATCAATCCGGACGGCATCCGCAATCAGATCGAGGGCGGCGCAATCCAGGCCACCAGCTGGACGCTGAAAGAGCAAGTGCGCTTTGACCGCCAGCGCATCACCAGCATCGACTGGGAGAGTTATCCGATCCTGCGCTTTGAGGAGGTGCCGGCGGTGGAGATCGAACTCATCAACCGGCCAGACGAACTGCCACTGGGTGCCGGCGAAGCAGCGCAGGGCCCCACCGCGGCAGCCATCGGCAACGCATTGCACGACGCGCTGGGCCTGAGGATGCGCGCGCTGCCCTTGAGCGATGAACGCATCACCCAGGCGCTGCTCGCACAAACCAGTTAAACACGCAATGAACCAGCACGAACGATCTCAAACCAGCACAAACCATCTCAAACAATCACAAACGCGAGGAACCACGATGCCCAGCCCGCTCATTTCGATACCAACCATCAACACGGCAAGCCGGTCACCAAGGCCACAACAGCTGTTTGCCAGTCTCATGCTGCTGGGCTTGCTGGCGCTGCCGTTGCAAGGCGGGGCACAGACCAGCGCAGGGGCAGCCGGCGCCACCCTCACCGGCACACTGAAAAAAATCCAGGACAGCGGCGAGATCACCCTCGGCGTGCGCGAGTCCTCGGCGCCGCTGTCCTTCACCACCGGCGCGGAGAAATACACCGGCTATCACGTCGAGTTGTGCCTGGCGGTAGTGGAGAACCTCAAGCGCCAGATCGCCCGACCCGCACTCAAAGTGAAAATGCTGCCAGTCACATCGCAAAACCGCATCGCGCTGATGGAGAACGGCACCATCGATCTGGAGTGCGGCTCGACCACCAACAACCTGGCACGACAAAAGCAAGTGGCGTTCGGCCTGACCACCTTTGTCACCGAGGTGCGCACCGCCGTGCGTGCCAACTCGGGTATCAACTCGATCGCGCAACTCAATGGACGCAATCTGGCCACCACCACCGGCACCACCTCGGTCCAGACCCTGCGCAAGCATGAGCGCGCCAACAACATCGACTTCAAGGAGATCTACGGCAAGGACCACGCCGATTCCTTCCTGCTGCTCGAGAGTGGTCGCGCCGATGCCTTTGTCATGGATGACAACATCCTGGCCGGGCTGATCGCCAATGCCAAGAACCCGAAGGATTTCGCCATCGTCGGTGAAGTGCTGTCGGTGGAACCGATCGCGCTGATGCTGCGCCGGGACGATCCGGCGATGAAAAAACTGGTGGATGACAGCATCCGCGAACAGATCAAATCCGGCGCGCTGGAAAAGCTCTATGCGCGCTGGTTCACCTCGCCCATCCCGCCGCGCAACAACAACGTCGGACTGCCCATGGGCGCCACGCTGAAATCGTTGCTGGCCGCACCGAACGATCGGCCGATGGAAGATTACGTTAAAAAATAATCAATAAAATCAATAACTTATATGACTTTTGAATGGCAGGTGCTGCTGCAGGACACCGGCGCCGGCGAACGCTACCTGGACTGGCTGCTGTCGGCCTGGGGCTGGACCCTGGCGGTGTCGGCCTGTGCCTGGGTGTTGGCCTGCGCCTGTGGCGCGCTGATTGGCGTGCTGCGTACCCTGCCAGGCTGGTGGCGCAGTTTGGGCACGCTGTGGGTGGAAGGCTTTCGCAATATCCCGCTGCTGGTGCAGTTGTTCCTCTGGTATCACGTGCTGCCGGCGCTGATGCCGGCGCTGCGCGAACTGTCGGGCTTCATGCTGGTGGTACTGGCCCTCGGTCTGTTCACCTCGGCGCGGGTGGCCGAGCAAGTACGCGCCGGCATCGAGTCGCTGCCGCGTGGCCAGCGCCTGGCGGCGCAAGCCCTGGGGCTGCGTCTGCCGCAGGTCTATCGCCATGTGCTGCTGCCGCAGGCGCTGCGCCTGGCACTGCCACCGCTGACCTCCGAGGCCATGAGCATCATCAAGAACTCGTCCGTGGCCTTCGCCGTGAGCGTGTCGGAGCTGACGCTGTTTGCCATGCAGGCGCAGGAAGAAACCTCGCGCGGGGTGGAGATCTATCTGGCGGTGACCGCGCTGTATGTGATCAGTGCCTTCGTCATCAATCGGCTGCTGCTGACACTTGAGCAGCGACTGCGTCTGCCAGGAGCCACGGCATGAACGGCCTGTTCAGCCTGGGAAGCCTGGGGAATATCGATTTCAGTTTTTTCAACTGGCTGCTGGTGCGTGATTTTCTGTTGCAGGGTCTGCTGTTCAGTCTGGCGCTGACTGCCATCGCCAGCATCGGCGGTCTGTTGCTGGGCACCCTGCTGGCCATAGCCCGGCTGTCGCAACGACGCTGGCTGTCGGCGCTCTCGGCCGGCTATGTCAATGGCATGCGTTCGATTCCACTGGTGATGGTGATTCTGTGGTTCTTCCTGCTGATTCCGCTGATCATTGGCCAACCGATCGGCGCCAATGGCTCGGCGGTGATCACCTTCACCGCCTTCGAGGCGGCCTACTTCGCCGAAATCATGCGTGCCGGCATTCAATCGGTATCGCCCGGGCAGCGCGCTGCCGCGCTGGCGCTGGGCCTGACACCAACGCAGAGCCTGCGACGGGTGGAGCTGCCTCAGGCCATTCGCAACATGCTGCCGGTGCTGCTGACCCAGACCATCATCCTGTTCCAGGACACCTCGCTGGTGTATGCCATCGGCGCCTACGATCTGCTCAAGGGCTTTGATACCGCCGGCAAGAATTTCAACCGCCCGGTCGAGGCCTTTTTGCTGGCGGCACTGCTCTACTTTGTCATCAGTTTCAGCCTGTCGTCCTGCGTGCGCCGGCTGCATGCGCGCTGCAGCCAGAGCGGCAGCCAGTCACTCTCACTCACGCACGGTACAAGCCCATGATCGAACTGCGCCATGTCGGCAAGACTTACACCACACCGACCGGCCCGCTACCGGTATTGATCGACTGCAGCACCAGCGTGGCACGCGGCGAGGTGGTGGTGGTGTGCGGCCCGTCCGGTTCAGGCAAATCGACCTTGATCAAATGCATCAATGGCCTGGAGCCGTTCCAGCAGGGAGAGATCCTTGTCGATGGCATCTCGGTGGGTGATCCGGCCACCAATCTGCCGCGACTGCGCGCACGCATCGGCATGGTGTTCCAGCATTTCGAACTGTTCCCGCATCTGAGCGTGACGGCCAACCTGATGCTGGCGCAGCAACAGGTGCTGGGTCGCAGCGCCGAAGCGGCACGCGAGCGTGCCCTGGCCCTGCTGCAGCGGGTCGACCTCTATGCCCACCGCGACAAGCATCCGGCACAGCTGTCTGGCGGCCAGCAACAGCGGGTAGCGATCGCACGTGCGCTGTGCATGGACCCGATCGCCATGCTGTTCGACGAACCCACCTCGGCACTCGATCCGGAGATGATCGGCGAGGTACTCGATGTGATGGTGCAACTGGCGCATGACGGCATGACCATGATCTGTGTCACACATGAGATGGGATTTGCACGCAAGGTGGCGCAGCGGGTGGTGTTCATGGACGGCGGGCGCATCGTCGAAGATGCAGCGAGCGAACAATTTTTTGGGCAACCCGCTTCCGCGCGCGCGCAGCAGTTCCTGTCGCGCATCCTGCGCTGATGTAGGTGGTGCGGCTGATGTGCCTGATGCACCTGATGCACCTGATGCCCCGTATGCCTGTGATGAATCTGCAGCTTGGTAGGGCGAGCCTGCTGCGCACGTCATCAGCACCAGTACGCCTGGCCTGTCTGGCGGCGCTGTCATTGCTTGCACTGCCGATGCCGGCATTACCTGCGCAGCCAGGCGATAGCAGTAGCGCTTACCAGGACAGCGCACCCGAGGCTGCCACTGGTCGCAACGACAAGCCCGCAGTCAGGGCGCAACGCCAGATGGTGGTGAGCGCGGATGTGCGTGCCAGTCGCGCTGGCCTGGCGATGTTGCGTCAGGGTGGCAATGCCATCGATGCCGCAATCGCCACCCAGTTCGTGCTGTCGGTGGTGGAGCCGCAATCCTCCGGCATCGGTGGCGGCGGATTTCTGGTGTTCTGGCAACCCGCCCTCGGCAACACCCCTTCGGCACTGCAGACCTGGGACGGGCGCGAAACCGCACCGCGCAGCGCCAGTGCCGAACGCTTTCTGGATAGCCAGGGCAAACCGCTGCGCTTTCGTGATGCCATCGGCTCGGGCAAATCGGTGGGCGTGCCCGGACTGGTGGCAATGCTGTGGGCCGCACATCAGGCCTATGGCAGCCTGCCCTGGGCCAGTCTGTTGCAACCGGCCATTGAACTGGCAGCGCAGGGCTTTGTGGTGTCGCATCGCCTGGCCACATTGATCGCACGCGATGCGCTGCTGGCGACCAGCGTCAGTGCCCGTACGCTGTATTTTTCCGATGCCAGTCACGCCGGCAGCCTGCTGCGCAATCCCGCTTTGGCCGAGGTATTGCAGCGCATCGCCCGCGACGGTCCGGCAGCGCTGCAGCAAGGCGAAATCGCCCAGGACATCGTGAACGCGGTGCGCGCGGCGGGGGGCGACATGCAGCTGGCCGATCTGGCCGACTATCGCGCCATCGCGCGCGAGGCCTTGTGCGCCGATTACCGCCGCCATCGCCTGTGTGGCGCACCACCGCCCTCCTCCGGCACGTTTACCGTGGGGCAGTTGCTCGGCATCCTGGAACAACACGATGCGCTGGTGAACGACGCGATACCCCCCGCGGGCGTCGCGCTCCCATCAGCTGCCCGTCCCGGTGCACGGGTAACGCGACAACCCCTGGCGACACTACTACCGAATTCGGCTGCGGCCGCTCATCGCTACAGCGAGGCAGCGCGGCTGGCCTATGCCGACCGCGACCACTATCTGGCTGACCCGGCCTTCGTCAGCATGCCGCTGGCGGCCTTGCTCGCCCCCGCCTATCTACGCCAGCGTGCAGGTCTGATCAATACCCAACGCAGTCTGGGCAGCGCCAGTCCGGGCGATCCACTGCCTGGCGCCAGCGCGAGCCTTGGGCGCGACGCCACCGAATCGCTAGATGCCACCACGCACCTGTCGGTAATGGATGCGCAAGGGCGAGCAGTGGCGCTGACGGCCTCGGTGGAATCGGCCTTCGGCAGCCGCATCCTGGTGCGCGGCTTTCTGCTCAACAACCAGCTGACGGATTTTTCCTGGCTGGCGCATCAGGATGGCAAATTCGTCGCCAACCGGGTGCAAGGCGGCAAGCGCCGACGCAGCTCGATGTCTCCGCGGATCGTGTTCGGGCCGAACGGCCAGCCGCGCTGGCTGATCGGTTC
>CAIPUP010000049.1 GCA_903868285.1 uncultured beta proteobacterium | reverse complement strand
GCTTCGTCCAGTGTATTTCACGCGCCGTGACCGGGCCGATGACCACCTGGCTCAGACCAACGGGTGCTTCAGCAGAACGTTGTGACATGGCAATACGACCAGCCATGATCTCTGCCTGCTGCTGCGGATAGAGGGGATTGCTCGCAGGCTCGGCATAGCCTTCCGGGTCGCGCGGCTGATTGGTCTGCGGGTCGTATTTATCGCTGGCGCCAAAGGTGTGCAGCAGTTCATGCGCAATCACCACATTGTTCTCGGCTTGCATGCTTCGGGTGGCAAACACATTCACCAGCCCAAGCATTCCCTTGCGCAATCCCACCGAGTGCGGAAGAACCGCGTTGGGTTCCATCGGTGAATACGCCAGAAACAGACGCACATGCGCACGCGGCCCCTGATGATGATCATTACGCCAGGCCCAGAGCCGGAAGCGCAGACTCCAGAGCATGGCCTCGATCACACCGGCCTGTTTGGGTATCGCTGGCGGCGTAGCCCTGACCTTGGGCCCAAGATCGATGCTGACAGGCTCAGACAAAGACAGACCATAGCGCTGCGCCTCCTTTTGCAGGAACTCAGCCACAGGTCGCAAGCTCTCGGCGTCCAGGGTATCGATGTAACGATCGGTGATCGGATCACCGGTAGCGTTCACCGGATAAACCATGACGCGTAATGTTGTCTTCCAGTTGGTGGTCCGGCTATAGGAATTCCAGGCCGTCAATGCCACCACCACCAGGGTGGTCAGCAAGATACCGATACGCAATAGTCGCCACATGGCTTGCTCGGAACTTTCTCAGGACAGTAAACGGCTGGCTACGGCGGTGTAAAGCGGTATGCCAAACAGAATATTCAGGGGAAACGTCACGCCAAGTGACAGCCCGAGATAGAGCGAGGGATTGGCCTCGGGAATGGCATGGCGCAACACCGCCGGCACGACGATGTAGGACGCACTGGCCGACAGCACCATCAGCATGGCGGCGTCCGGCACACTGAAATGCAGCACGGCAGCCAGCGCGAGCGCCAGCGCCGCATGCACCAGCGGACCCATCACGGCATAGGCCAGTAGCACTGGCGACTTGCTGCGCACCTGCGAAAAATTGCGCGCCACCGCCAGCCCCATGTCGAGCAGAAAAAACGCCAGCATGCCGCTGAACAGGTCGCTCGAGAAGGGCTGCATCATCGACGCACCGCGACTGCCGGTGACGTAGCCAATCACCATCGCACCCAGCAGCAAAAGATTTGAGCCGTGCGTAAACGCCTCATGCAGCAGCTGCCCCAGCGACATGACAGCGATCGGCGGTTGACCTGCCGACTTCAAGCTGCTGCGGCGCTGGGCATTGGCCAGCAATACCGCCATGAACACCGCTGGCGACTCCATCAGCACCAGCGCTGCCGACATATGCGGGCTGGCTGGCATCTGCTGCACTTCCAGATATTGCATAGCAGTGAGAAAGGTGACGGCGCTGACCGAACCATAGGACGCGGCCACCGCCGCAGCGTCTAACCGCGAGACCTGGGTTTTCAGGAACAGGTAACCAATGCTTGGCACAACCAGCGCCATCAGCATCGCCCCCAGCAGCGTTACCGTGACACCGAAATTCAAACCGGAATGCTCCAGCGCAAAGCCACCCTTCAGTCCCAGCGCCATCAGCAGATAAAGCGAAAGAAACTTCGCGATCGCGCCCGGGATCTCAAGATCAGAGCGCAGTGCTCCCGCCACCAGACCAAAGACAAAAAACAGAATGGCGGGATTGGTCAGAATTTCCATCGATAACAGTACTCAGTGAATAACGCAGGTTGAAAGGACGCCGCCAACCCAAAGCAGCTAGCCGTCTTCCGGCGTGATGCTCTGGCTGCGGATCAAGTCACTCCACAGGCCACGATAGCGGTTGATCAGCTGTTGAAACTCGGCGCTGCCCACAGCCGCCGGTTCCATACCGAGTCCACGTATTTGTTGCTGGTAGACATTGTCCTGTGCCGCCAGCTGAACCGCAGCAAATATTTTTTCCATGACTGCCTGCGGCGTCTTGACAGGTGCAAACAAACCGAACCAGGCTTCTGCCGTCAGCACCGGAAAACCGCTCTCCGAGGCCGTAGGCACATTCGGCAACGAACCCAAGCGTCGTTGCGACAAGGTGGCCAGCGCCTTGAGACGGCCATCGGCCAGGTATTGACGTACCGACGACGGAGACGCCACCAGCAGATGGGTACGCCCCGCCACCAGATCGACCAGTGCCGGGCCAGAGCCCTTGTAAGGAACGTGCGTCAGATCGGCCTTGAGCTCCTGGCGCAACCAGGCACCCAGCAGGTGCAATTCGTTGCCCGTGCCGGGCGATGCGTAAAACAACTTGCCCGGTTGACTGGCGCTGAGTGTCACCAGTTCTTGCAGAGTGTCGGCTGGCAATGATTTGGGTGACACCACGATCAGAGGAGTCCATTGCGTGATGGCCAGCGGCACCAGATCGCGGCCGGGATCGAACGGCAATTTGGGATACAGGCTGGGCGCGATGGTGATGGGGCTTTGCGCCGTGAACAGCAGGTTGTAGCCATCAGCCGGCAGCTTCACGAACTGCGCGGTACCGATATTGCCACTGGCCCCACCGCGATTCTCCACCACCACATTGACACCCAGAATGGCCGCCAGCTTTTGCGCCAGCATGCGTGCCGATACATCGGTGCCACCACCGGGCGGAAACGGCGTGAGAAAGGTGATGCTCCGCGCCGGGTAGCTTTGCGCCATCGCCAGCACAGGCGTCAGGACCAACAGCAGCACCGCGAGAAATTTCATAAGTAATTGATTCATAGAAATTATTCCGGGCTGTTATCTGACATGCCGAGGGCTGCACGAACCTCGGCGATATAGCTTTGGGCATCGACAGCATGTCCCTCGACGTTGCTGCGAAATGCCTCGGAGCGCATGAAGGCCAGGTAATCCTCCTGACTGGAAAAATTGGTGGCCGAGAGCTCGACCTCGTTGCCATCCGGATCACGGTAATAAAAACTGCTGCCCGGGCCATGGTTGTAGGTCTTGAAGGGCAGCACGCCTTGTGCCTTCAGCATGTCGTAGCGCTGGAACAGATTTTCCAGGCTGGCCTCACGAAACTGCATATGGTTCAAGCCTGGCGCGCGCGGGTTGCCACTGGTGATTTCCGGCACCTCGAACAAGCCCAGTACCTGCGTAAACGGGTATTGAAAATGAATGCGAAAAAAACACAGTCGGGTCACCTCGGGGGCCGACTTCAAACCACGCTGCGGCTCGGATTCGACCGCTGGCTTCAAGCCATCAAACAGGCGCGAGTACCAGCCCTGCATGATGTCAAAGTGCCGGGTATGCAAAATGATTTCGCTGATTTGCAGCGGCCCCATGGCGCGGCCGGATGCCGGTCGCGGTGCCTGGGTTGACGCGGTTTGCGTGTGCATAGAGCTCCCTTTCTGTTGAAACGAACCATCAGCCTTGCAATGGGAAATGCTTTTTCAACCAACCGCCCAGCACATCGAACGCCAGCGCATTGCCCTCGGCAAACATGTAGTGGTCGACACCCGACAACAAAAACAGATCGGCAGGTTGACCGGCCTGCTGGAACAACTCGATGGATTGCTCGGTCGGGGTGACGGAGTCGCGCGCCGGATGCATCAGCAGTAAGGGACGCGGCGCGATATTCGCCACCACATCGATTGCCCGGAAATCGAACATGCTCTCCACCACCTCGAACGGGAACTCCATGATCGAGCCCTGCACCAGGTTCTTGCGCAGATGCTCTGGCATCGGCACCACATCAAAGCGCGGCACCATCATCGACTGGCCCAGCGCCTTGCGCCGCCGTCCCTCTTGCATCATGGCAGTGAATTTTTCCCAGGCCTGTGGCGAGCCGTGCTGGCGACGGAACTTCTTTTCACCATGGCCCCAGCCACCGGATGAAATGCACGCAGCAAAACCCGGCTCAACACCGGCGGCATAAATCGCCACCGCGGCACCAAAGCTATGCCCCATCACCGCAATCCGGTCGGCGTCGATATCGTCCCGCTGCTGCAGGCAGCGCAAGGCGGCGCGTGCATCCTCCACTTGTTCCAGACAGATCACGCGGCCCCGCACGCCTTCACTGTCACCACAGCCGCGCATATCGAAGCGCAGTGCGAAATAGCCCATGCTGGCGAACAAGCGCGTCGTCTCGACGATCACATTGGTGTTCTTGCTGCCACCGAAACCCTGCAGCACCACCACTGCCGGCCTGCGCTTCGCACTGCAGGCGACCTGCGGATTCGGATGATGCAAAACACCCGTGAGGGTCAAACCGGCGGATTGGAACTGCAGCGACTCTTCCATGCGGACCCTTCCGTGTGTCATGCCAGCGAGATCAAAAATACCAACGGCCGAGCCTAACACCTGGGCCGGAGGCTGCACAGGATTGGGCTAAACTGGAGCGATCATTTATCGATATTGGGAGCGGGCAATGATCGACATGCATGCGCATTGGAGACCGGCTGGATTACTGCAATCGTTGCGTCAACGCAGCAGCATTCCGCAGATTGTTCACAACGATCAGGGCGTCGAGGTGTTTCGCACCCGATTTGGCGATGAATCCTTGGCCGATGCCTTTGACAATGCCAAAGACTATCTGGCACGCATGGATGCGCATGACGTCAGCGTCAGCGTGCTTAGCCTGCTGAGCAGTTTTTGCTGGATACAAGGCGAGGCTGTCGAGCAATCAAGCGCACTGTGCCGCACCTACAACGAAAGCATGTCGCAGCTCTGCCTGGAACACCCGGGACGCTTTGCCTGCTTCGCCACCGTGCCGATGCGCGACCTCAAGGTCGGCGCGAAGGAACTCGAAGCGGCACTCAAGCTGCCGGGCATGGTGGGTGTACAGGTACCGGGCAATGCCTTCATGAGCCTGGCCAGTGCCGAAGCGATGCGACCGATACTGGAGGTGCTGAATCGTCACAAGGCCATCCTGTTTGTGCACTATGGTCCGATGCCAGGCGATCCGTTTCCGCGCATTGCCAAAGGCAGCGACAATTTCCGGCGCCGCAACGGCACGCTGGATATGCAAGCCAGCCTGTCCTCCATCATGGTGACGTTCTGCATGACCGAGTTTTTGCAGGACTATCCGGATGTCAGCGTGCAGGTACACAACCTGGGCGGAAACATTCCGTTTGAAATCGAACGCATGGATCACCGCTGCCTGATCGACAGCCCGGAAGAGGAACTGCCTTCGGAACGGTTTCGCAAATCCCATGTGCTGCTGGACTGCAATTCCTTTGGTGCCCATGCCATCGAAGCGGCAGTCAGACTTTACGGCGTGGAGCGCATCCTGTGCGGCACCGATGGCAGTACCTTCGGTTACGAGTGGACCACCAACGCAGTAAAAAAATCGCAGATCACTGATGCAGAGAAAACCCAGATACTCGACGGTAATGCCCGCCGACTGCTGGCCTCCATCACACCGCTGATTCATTGACACGTGCTGCGACGCCTCTTCACTGCTGCCCTGCTTGCGATGCTTGGCATCGCAACGGCGGCGGCGCAAAGCTATCCCTCCCGGCCGGTGCGTTTAATCGTCCCCTACGCCGCAGGCGGGCTGGGGGATGTGCTGGGCAGGCTGCTGGCGCAGCGTTTAAGCGAATCACTGGGCCAGCAGTTTCTGGTGGAGAACCGGGCGGGCGCGGCAGGCACGCTCGGCTCGGCCGCTGTGGCACGCGCTGCCGCCGATGGCCATACGCTGCTGCTGGCGATCGACAACCATGCCACCAATCCGCACCTGTTCAAGTCACTCGACTACAACACCCTGAACGATTTCGCACCGATCTCGCTGCTGGTGCGTGGTCCGATGCTGCTGGTGGTTCGGGCCAAATTTCCGGTTAATAACATTGCCGAATTCATGCAGTACGCCAAAGCGCGACCGGGCGCGATCAACTTTGCCACCGCCGGCACCGGATCACCCGGCCGTCTGGCGCTGGAGTCCCTGAAATACGCTACCGGTCTTGATCTGACTGGCGTCAATTACAAGGGCGCAGGACCGGCAATGTCGGACCTGATCGGCGATCAGGTGGACATGATGTTCTCCACCGTACCCACGGTGGCACCGCATCTGAAACAAGGTCGTCTCAAACTGATAGCCATCACCGCGGAGCGACGTAACGATATTGCACCCGGCGTGCCCGCGTTGAGCGAAACCGTACCGGGCTATGCCGCCGAAGTCTGGGCCGGACTGTTTGCACCGGCGAAAACCCCACCCGCCATCATCGACTTGCTGCAGAACGAGACCGCACGATTTTTGCTGTCGGGCGAGTTGCGCTCTCGGCTGCAGGAACTTGGCCTGGAACCAGTAGCCAGCAAACCGGCTGAACTGCAGGCCTGGGTGCAGTCGCAAATGCAGCGCTGGGGCCGCATCATTCAGGCGCAGAAAATTTCGCTGGATTGAGGCGGGTTCGGCATCGCCCCTCAGCCATGCAGCCCGCCCGTCTCAGAAAAAGCAATATAACCTGTTGATTTAAAACACTTTTTTCAATTCGACATAGAGGACTCAACATGTCACACCAGACCTTAGGCCGAGTATCGGGCCGTGTACTCAAGACACTGATCACTGTCCTGGCGACTGTCATGGGCATGCCTCTCAGCGCCCAGAGCTGGCCGACCAAGCCCTTGCGTATCGTCGTGCCTTACGCACCCGGGGGCGTCACCGACAGCGTGACCCGCATCACCGCACCCAAACTGCAGGAGGCGCTAGGTCAGCCGGTGCTGATCGAGAACAAGCTCGGCGCAGGTGGCGCATTGGCCACCGACTATGTGGCCAAGAGCGCAGCCGACGGCTATACCCTGCTGATGGGCTCGGCAGCGCCGCAAACCCTGCTGCAATACGTACAAAAAACCGGCTATGACGGCGTCAAAGACTTTGCACCGGTGACGCTGATCAATACCAATCCGCTGGTGCTGATGGTCAACCCGGATCTGCCAGTGAAGTCGGTACGCGAACTGATTGCCATGGCCAAGGCACAGCCCGGCAAGCTCAACTTCGCCGGCGCCGGCGGCCTGACGCAATTCAGCGGCGAGATCTTCAAGTTCATGGCTGGCATCGACATCGTCTATGTGCCCTACAAGGGTGGCGCACCGGCGACTGCTGCAGCCGTTGCCGGCGATGTGCAAATCACCTTCGCCAACTACTCGGACGCGCTGGCACAGATGCGCGCCGGTCGGCTGCGCGCGCTGGCATTGACCACGCCCAGGCGCTTTCCCCAGTCACCCGAAGTGCCGACCATCGCCGAGTCAGGCGTGGCCAACTATGCCGTCGACTCCTGGAACGGTCTGTTCGCACCGGCTGCCACGCCTGCTGACATCGTGAACAAGGTCGCCAACGCCGTGCGTGAAGCCTTCAGAGATGCCGCCGTGCGCAAGCGCATGGATGACATCGGCGCCGCACCCGGTGGTGATACGCCAGAGCAATTCCGCGCCTTTGTGCAAGCTGAAAACCAGAAGTGGAGCCAGTTCGTGAAACAAACCGGTATCCGTATCGAGCAATAGCCGTTGGCGTAGTCGTAGTCGTAGTAACAGGCAACACTGGAGAACAGCATGGATGCAAGCAGTACCGCAGTGATCGACACCGGATTTCGCAGCGCATTGCAACGCCTCAAGGCGGCCGGCCGCATACGCAGTTACAACAAACCTGTCAGCCGGGAATTCGAGATCGCCGGCATGATGAAAAAACTCGATGGCGGTCCGGCGCTGCTGTTCAGCAACGTGACCGATCATCAGATTCCGGTGCTGGGCAACCTGATTTCGTGCAAGGAAAATTGCGAAGCAGCGTTCGGCACCGACTATCGCGGCATCCGTGACCTGGTGTCGCGCGCCTTTGGCAATCCGCTGCCGCCGCAACTGACAGCACAGGCGCCGGTGCATGAGAACGTCAAGCTGCCCGGCGAGTTCGATCTTGGCCGTGATCTGCCGGTGCTACGTCACACCGATGGCGACAACGGACGCTTCATCACCGCCGGCATCATCATCGTGCAGGACCCGGTCACCGGCGTTTACAACGCCTCCTACCAGCGACTGCAACTGCTCGGTCCGAACCGCACCGCGATCAAACTGGATTTCGGTCGTCACCTGCGCCTGGCCTATGAGCGCGCGCAGCAACTCGGCAAACCCCTGCCGATCACCGTCTGCATCGGCACCGATCTCGCGGTGCAATACACCGCTGCCACCATGGGCTCGCAAATGCCGGAATCGGCCGACGAACTGGCCATCGCCGGTGCCCTGCGCGGCAGCGCCCTGCCGGTGGTCAAAGCACGCACCCAGCCGATCCACTATCCGGCCGAAACCGAAATTGCACTCGAAGGCGTGCTGCTGCCCGGCGTGTCGGTGCGTGAAGGACCGTTCGGTGAATTCGTTGGTTATCTGTCGCCCGAGGGCGATGCGCCGGTGTTCGAGGTCAGCGCGCTCTGCCATCGCAACCAGGCTATCTATCACGCCATCAATGGCGTGGGGCGAGAGACCATCATGTTGCGTAAGTATGTGCTGGAGGCCAGTCTGCTCAAGGCCTTGAGTGCAGCGGTACCCATCGTGCAGGACGTCGAAATGACCGCCGGCGGCTTGCATCGCTTTCATGCCGTGATCCAGGTCAGGAAGACCAGCCCGCAGCATGAGGGTTTTCAGCGCAATGCCATCCTGGCGGCGTTCGGCACGCTCAAGGATCTGGACATGGTGATAGCCGTAGATGAGGACATCAACATCCAGGACCCGAACGATGTGGAGTACGCCCTGGCCATGCGCATGGAAGCCTCACGCGACCTGTTCATCGTGCCGGGGCTGCGCACACATGAATACGTTCGCGCCAGCGACAACGGCATCCGCGCCAAGGTTGGTATCGATGCCACCGTGCTGATCGAAGAGAAAGAGCGCTTCGCCCGCGCGCCGTTTCGCACCGTGGATGTCACGCTGGATTCGTTTTCGGCTGGCGATAGCGGAGTGAGCTGGCTGTCGTGAACCACCGCCTGATGCTCGGGCAAATGATGTAACGAAATGGTTCTAATCATGCCTGCTGAAAGTTTTCCATGCTGCGCCGGAGCGATGGTGGGGCCCGGTCAATGACCAATCGTTACACCAGGCTGCGCAACCTGCTCGGACCACTGGTGAACCTTTATGCGCGCGTGCAACTGGAGAGGCACTCGCCATGGCCCGAAGACGGACGGGGCGTGATTCTGGCCAGCAATCACGCCGGTCATTTGTGGTGGGACAGCCTGTGTCTGGCGGCAGCGTTTCCCGATATCCAGATTCGCTTTATCGCGCATCACTGGGATGCGAAAATCGGTCCGATCAAAAAATTGCTTGATCAACTCGATGTGCTGTACCTGGATGCGCAGCTAGAGAATATTTCGCCTGACAATGCGGTTGTTAATGCCCTGAAGTCCGGCGCAGTGACATGCCTGTATCCAGAAGAGTCGTACCACACATTCTGGCGTCGATATACGGTGCACAGGCTTTCCCCGCACATCCTGAAATACGCCCAGCTCGCTCGCGTACCCATCGTGCCAACCGCGATGATCGGCGTGGAAGAAGCGGCACCCTGCCTGCTTGGCTATAAACCGTCGGGCGTACCGTTGCATATCCCGGTACTGCCTCCGCTGATCCTGCCGATGAAGGTAACAATCCTGTTGGGCGAGCCCACCAGCTTTGAAGCCCTGACCGGCATGGATCCCGAGCAGGAAGCAACGACTGAAATTTTGCAGCGCGGTGCGGATAAGCTGCAGTTACAAATGGCGGCACTGATACGCAAACATCGGCCCCGGGCTCGAACCAGTCAGCTGCGTTATATCGATCACCAGGGCTGGTGGTGATCCGCAGACGAAGTGGTGCGACGTCCACCAAGGTCAAAGGGCACCCGTTCGAAGTGGTCACCG
>CAIPUP010000048.1 GCA_903868285.1 uncultured beta proteobacterium | reverse complement strand
GCCGCCAGTGTCACCAGGCCTTGCTGGCGCAAACCCTCGGCCAGCGCTTCCAGTTCCTGCGCCCGGCAATCATCCAGGCGACGCAGATGGGCACGCAGAAAATCATGGCCGGCATCGGCTGCCAGCATGCCGGCAGCACAGAACACGCCAGCCATCACCGGCGCGATCACACGCTTGATACCGAGCAGCCGCGCTACATCCACGGCATGCACCGGTCCGCCGCCACCAAAGGCAATCAAGCTCAGCTCGCGTGGATCACGGCCGCGCTCGACCGTGACGGCGCGAATGGCGCGCGCCATATTGACGTTGGCGACATGGCGTATGCCGTGCGCGGCATCAAGCAGCGACAAGCCCAGCGGTGTGCCGATGTCGCGCTCGATCGCGGCAGCGGCCAGTGCCGGATGCACCGTGAGGCTGCCACCGGCCAGGGCCTGCGGATTGAGCAGCCCCAGCACCATGTTGGCGTCGGTGACTGTGGGGCGACTGTTGCCCAGGCCGTAGCAGGCCGGGCCGGGTGCGGCACCGACCGATTCCGGTCCGACGCACAGCAGGCCACCGGCATCGATGCTGGCCACCGATCCACCGCCCGCGCCAACCTCGGCGATATCCACCGCTGGCACCTTGAGCATGTAGCCACCGCCTTTGACGAAGCGGCTGGGCGAGGAGATGCCGTCGCGGAATTCATACTCATTGGTGAGCGAGGGCTGGCCGGCCTCGATGATCGAGGCCTTGGCGGTGGTGCCACCCATGTCGAATACGATCAGATCATGGTCGCCGGTCACGTTGCCAAGGCGCGCAGCGCCGGTGACACCACCCGCAGGCCCCGAGGACACGGCGAACACCGGACGGTCGCTGGCGGCGGCAATGCCCATCATGCTGCCGTTGGAGGCCATGACCTGGATCGGCGCGTGGATGCCGATGGCGGCCAGGTCGCGCCGCAGATGCGACAGGTAGCGCCGCATTGCCGGCAGGATGTAGGCGTTGACCACGGTGGTGCTGGTGCGCTCGTACTCTTTCATCTCCGGCAACACTTCGCAGGAGGCGCTCACCAGCAGTTGCGGATACTCCGCTTCCAGAATCTGCTTGGCCGCCAGTTCATGCAGGGCATTGGCATAGCTGTTGATAAAACAGATCGCCACCGCCTCCACGCCTTCGGCTAGCAGAAACTGCGCCACCTGGCGCACCTGCTGCGGATCGAGCGGACGTACCACGCTGCCGTCGGCGGCAATGCGCTCATCTACCTCGCAGCGATAGCGCCGCGCAGAGAGTGGCTCGGGCTTGGACCAGGCCAGGTCGAACATGGTGGGGGTGCGGATACGACCGATTTCCAGCACGTCGCGAAAGCCGCGCGTGGTCAGCACCGCAGTGCGTGCGCCGACCTTTTGCAGGATGGTGTTGGAGGCGGTGGTGGTGCCGTGCACCACTTCCGTGACGGCGGCCGGATCGTTGCCGGTGGCACTGAGAATGGCGCGGATGCCCTCGACCACGGCACGGCCGGGGTCGTCCGGGGTGGTGGAGGTCTTGTTGATATGCAGGCGGCCATCGGGCAGTGCTGCCACGATGTCGGTGAAGGTGCCGCCTATGTCACAACCAATGCGCACTGGAGGTGTCCTTGAAGGATGTTCTGCATCTGTTTGCGGAAAACCGGAGTCTGCAAGCATCGGTACAAAATCTTATTGTACCGAACGGTTAGTAGACTTTTGCTGCGCCAACGAGCAGGGCGCATGGTATTTTCTGAGCCCGGTGGCCGTGGCGCGGTTACCGCCTACGATCTGCACAGAACAAATATGAGCAACAACACACCCCGCAAACAACTGCGCGGCAACGCGCTCGGTCTGATTCATGCTGTTGCCATCGGCGTGGCGGGTACAGCCCCGTCCTATAGCATCGCCGCCTCGACTGCGGCCCTGATCGGTGCGGTGGGGGCGCTGGCCCCGGCCAGTCTGTTGTACTGCGGCCTGATCATGATCGGCATCGCCCTGGCCTTCGTGAATCTGAACCGGGTCTATCCCGATTCGGGTGCGTCCTATGCCTGGGTTGGCAGGGTGTTCAATCGTGATCTGGGTTTTCTCACTGGCTGGGCGGTACTGATGGCCTCGGCGCTATTCATGGTTTCGGTCACGATTCCGGCATCGACCGCCACATTGATGATGCTGGCACCCGACCTGGCAGACCAGCAGCACTGGGTTATTGCCGTCTCTATCGCCTGGCTGTTGCTCATCAGTGGCATGGTGGTTCGCGGTACCCAGCTGACCGGACGCATCCAGACGGTGATGACCGCGACCGAGATCGTCGTGCTGTTGTCCCTGACCATCAGTGCCATCTGGCAATTCGGTCCCCAGCTGTTGGGTCATCTATCCTGGAGCGCGATCTCGCCGCAGGCCTTCAGCCTGGAGAGTTTTGCTTCGGGCGCAGTGGTGGCGCTGTTTTTCTTCTGGGGCTGGGATGTGACGCTCAATGTCAGCGAGGAGACACGCGATTCCGCACGCACCCCGGGCATTGCAGCCGGCCTGGCAATGCTGGTGATTCTGTGTGCGTTCATGGGTTTTGTCACGGTCACGCTGGTGGTGCTGACCCAGCCCGAGATCGAAGCCTCCGGCGCCAACGTGGTATTCGCTGTGGCAGAAAAGCTGTTTCCGAGGCCTTGGAGCTATCTGGCGGTGCTGGCCGTGATGCTCAGCAGCGTCGGGACGCTGGGCACGGCTGTCTTGCTGTTTGGTCGCACCCTGTTTGCCAAGTCGCGTGCCGGCGAAATGCATGCGCGCTGGTCACGGGTACATCCGATATGGGATACACCGCATCTGGCGACTTACCTGATCGCTGTCATCGGTGTGCTGCTGTTGATCCTCTCACTGAGCTTTCCCAGTGTGGATGCGGTGATGAAAGCCTCGATCAACGCCATCGGCCTGGAAATCGCCCTGTATTACGGCATGGCGGGTTTGGCCTGTGCCTGGCACTTCCGGCATCAGGCCAGGCGGCATTGGCGCGTCGCGTTACTGGCGGTGCTGTGGCCCTTGATGAGCGTTTTGGTGCTGTGGACCGCAGCGGCAATGGCAGCCATGGGTATGGAT
>CAIPUP010000047.1 GCA_903868285.1 uncultured beta proteobacterium | reverse complement strand
TGCAGGAATTGCGGCAGGGTTTCACCACGCATCTGGGCGCACATCGCCGGATTGGGTACGCCGTGGCAGCGCGCCAGTTTTTCCAGCGTAAAAAAGCTTGCCCCCAGTTTCACCAGCCCCAGCCAATCGAGATCCCGCAGCAGTTCGCGCTCAGTCTCGCTCAGGCCGGCACCTGCCATGGCGGCCTCGGCATCGGCCTTGTAGGCAGCGCGCTTGTCGGCATGACCCAGGCCGATCAGGAATCGATTCAAGCGCATGCCGCGCGCACTGGCGGCCAGATCGAAGGCATAGGTGCCGGGCAGTTGCTCGATGCCCTTGAGCTGCGGGTTGGAGGGCGCCGCTTTGTCACTGCCGGCGGCGTGGGTCTGGCTAGGCAGGTTATGCATGGGCCAGTTCCGTCCTAGAGCGCTTCGCGCCACAGGTCCAGAGCCTGCTGCACCGGGCGATCGGAGAACGAGAACAGTACCGACTCTTCGCTTGCCTGCAGGCTGTAGGGCATCCAGGACGGGCAGACGAATACATCCTTCGATCCGAATTCCATCCGTTGACCATTCACGGTGACGCTGCCTTTGCCCTCGACGCAGGCATACACGGTGGAGTCGGTGGAGCGGTAATCCTTGCCCTGGAAACCCTTGGGCAGCAACTGCATGAAGGTGCCGATGGTGGGCATGGCCCAGCCGCCGGTGACCGGGTTGGTGTATTGCAGCTTGTGACCCCAATGGGCGTGGATCTCGCCGCTCTTGCGCATGGTCTCCAGTGCTTCGCGGGTGCGTCCGTAGGGGTACCAGAACAGCGGCGAGGTCTTGCTCTTGGCCTTGTATTCCACCGGCTTCATGGTGTTGCCAAACTGCGCCAGGTTGTCGCCTTCGGTGCGATCCACATGCTGGATTTCCTCGGCACCTTTCTCCATGAACTGCGCGTCCAGCATCTCCACTAGACCGATGTCCAGGCCATCCATCCAGACCATGGTTTCATTGGAAGGATTGCCATGATCGTGGAAGCACCAGGACGGCGTGATCACAAAGTCGCCGACATTCATGGTGACTTTTTCGCCATCGACAGCGGTGTAGGCGCCACCGCCTTGCAGGATGAAACGCAACGCCGACTGTGAATGCCGATGCGCCGGTGCCACTTCGCCCGGCATGATGGCCTGCAGACCCGCGTACAGGCTGTGTGTCACCAGTGACTTGCCGCGCATGCCGGGGTTTTCCAGGATCAGCACCCGGCGCTCGGCTTCCTGCGCGGTGATGAGTTGGCAGGCGGTCTGGATTTCCGGCCACATGTCGGCCCATTTCCAGAGATAGGGCACCAGCGGCGTCTTGGGTACCGGGGTCACCAGGTTATGCAACACCTCCCACAGCGGGGTCGAACTTTTTTTAAGGATGCCTTCATAAAAGGCCTGACGTTGCGCCGCGAGATCGGATTTCATCACTGCAGACATGGTGCCTCCATGGGTACGCTGATTGGGTGGTGCGAGGTTCGGAAAACGCAGTATTTTCCGCCTTTTCCGCTGGCTGTGCGTGTGACGCAGCGTACACTTTCGGCATGCCCAGCCAGAGAAAAACCCCCTCGCGCACCCCGCCAGCAGCGACGACACGCCGCTCCAGTCTGGAAAAAATGATGGAAATCCTCGACCTGTTCGAGGAGGAGGGCATGCGCTGGACGCCCGAACGCATGATGCAGCGCCTGCGGGTGCCGCGCTCCACGCTGTATCGCTATCTCAAGGTGTTGACCGATGCCGGCCTGGTGACATCGTTGCCTGATGTGGGTTATTCGCTTGGTCCGCGCATCGCCGAGCTCGATTACGAGATGCGCTCGAGCGATCCGCTGATCGTTGACGGACGGCCCTTGTTGCAGGCGCTGGTGGCCGAGGTGCCCGGGGTCGGTTTGCTGTGCCGGCATTACCGCGGGCGGGTGCTGTGTGTGCATCAGGAAGGCGTGACGCGGGAGTTCCGCTCCAGCTATGAGCGCGGCCGGGCCATGCCACTGGCGCAGGGTGCCGCCTCGCGTGCCATTCTGGCTTACCTCAAGCCGGCGCAATTACGCCGGGTGCTGTTGGCCCTGAGTGGCCGGCGCAATCAACTGGAAATGAACGAGGCCTTGCAGCGCATACGACGCGATGGCTATTGCGTCACGCGGGCGGAACTGACGCGCGGCGTCATCGGCATTGCCGCACCGGTGTTTGATGCCGAGGGCGCGGTCATCGGCAGCCTCAGCCTGACGGTGTGGGACAGTGGCGTGACCGATCGACGACTGGCCGGCATCGTCGATCGCATCGTGTTCAGCGCACAGGTGCTATCCAACGCCATGTCACGCCGATCCTGACTAGGTTTACTCGGCCTTGATGCCGATGCGCTGCACCAGCTCGGCATTTTTTTTGAGATCGGTGCGTGTGCGTTCGATGATCTGCGCCGGCGTGCTGGCTTCGGGCTCGACACCAAAATTACGAAAGCGTGCGATCACCTCGGGCTCTTGCAGCACCCGCGCAATATCACTACTGATCTTGCGTGCCACATCGGCCGGGGTGGCGCGTGGCACCACCAGGGTGACCCAGGTGTCGACATCGAATCCGGCCGGTCCGCCCGCCTCGCCGATGGTCGGTACCTCGGGGCGCATTGGCAAGCGCGTCGGACCGACCGATGCCAGCACCCGCAGTCGTCCGGCCTTGGTCAGCGCATCGGTTGATCCCGGCGTGCCGATGACATAGTCGGTATCGCCATTGGCCACCGCCGCCATCATCTGTCCGGTGTCCTTGAAGTGCACCGCCAGCATGCGCGAATTGGTCATGGCGCCGAGTTGCGCACCACCAAAATGCTGCGGGCTGCCAACATAGGCCGAGCTGTAGCTGACCTTGTCCGGCGCACTGCGTGCGGCCTCGATCAGGTCGCGCATGTTGCGCCAGGGTGAGCCGGCTGCGATGGCCACCACGTAGTAGGCCCGATACAGCATGCTCACCGGCACGAACTCCTTCTCGGCGTCCGAAGGCCAGTCGCGAAACAGCACCGGATTCACCGTCAGATGGGCGTTGCCCAGCATGAACAGCTCATGTCCGTCAGTTGCAGCTTTTTTGGCCACGCCCAGCATCACCATGCCGTTACCGCCCGGGCGCGGTTCGACCAGCACCTGTTGCCCCCACATCCGCGACAGACGCTCGGCCACGATGCGGGCGGTAATGTCGGGGGCGATGCCGGTGGAATAGGGCGTGATGATTTTCACCGGGCGGGAAGGAAAGCTGCCCGCGCTGGTGCTGGCGGCGGTCTGTGCGAGCGCCGTTGCAAACAGCGGTGTAGACGGTAGCGCAAACGGCAGCGCAAACGTCAGCGCTATCGAAAGCGCGACGAGCCTGGCTGCGTAGGGCAGCGAAGTCAGGGTGTTCAACATGGGTTCTCCTCCTCGGGACGGCAAGCTTACCGCGACATGCAGCATGGAAGCGTTGTCGTGCCTCAGAGAATGAAACTGACCGAGCCCAGCGAACCCAGCTCATGTGCATCGATCAAGACGGTACGGGCAGCGATACGCAATTGCCCATCCACAATTCGCAGCCGATGTCGGTATTGCCCGACGTATTCGCGAATGCGTTCCTCGCGCCGGAAGCGATACACCACATAGTTGCTCAGCACTTCCAGTTCGTTGTCCGGCAGCGCGCCGGTCATAGGCAGCAGGCGCACATTAGCGATCATGCGGCGGGTGCGTGACAGTGGGTACTCGGCATGCGCATTGCGATCTTTCAGCCGCGTGACGCGTGCGCGGATGCGCCGGATGTCATCCGCCACCGTGAACAAGGTGTCGCGATGATCTCCCTGCGGCGTGTCATTGGGGGGTACGCGATAGCTGGCATCCTCGGTCAGCAGGCCAAGCCAGTCGTCCAGCCGCCATTCATCCAGCAAGGCCGCTTCATAAAATAGAAAATCTTCCACTTCGCTGCGGCTTGGCATGGTGTGGGTGAGCTTCGTCATGAGGGTATTTGGCATCGTCATGGTGTCATTGCCCTGGCTTTGCGCCTTGCATCAGCTTGTCCCATTGCAACCAGAAGCTGCGCAGATGCAGTTCATCGGTATTGAGTTGCTCGCCCTGTTTTTCCATGCCGCGTGTCATCACCGACCAGGGCACTTCGCGCCAGGTGGCCAATCCCATCTGCACCATTTCCAGGGCCTCCACGTCATCAGGCGTGGCAAAGCCGCCCGGTCCGTAGAAGGTGAGAAAGGCATCCAGGCGTATGGCGCGTGCCTGGGCAGTTTCGTCTTTCGGGCCCATGGCCCAGGCACGCACTTTCATGCCGCCGGCGCCATCGGGCTGAAACGAACGCACGGTCACGGCCGAACCATCATTGATGACCAGATTGGGAAAGATCACCAGATTGCGATTAGTGTCGGCCACACGCGTGGCACGGGCTTCGCCAAGACGCGCCACCAGCTCGGCCCGGATGCGCTCGATTTCCGGTTTGGCCTCTTCCCCATAGATGGGTATCCACTTCGCCACCGGACGGCCGCGGAAATTGACGTTGTCGATCACTGCATGGCCATTGCCCAGCGGCTTGCCGATGCCGTGCGCAGGTAGTAAATGACCGCGCTCGGGCCGCTTCATTTCCACACCGGAGTTGCGCATGTAATCCAGCCAGGTGGAGTGCGTCGTGAGCAGGTGATAGTCATCGAAGCTGTTTTCCACCAGCAGCTTCCAGTTGGCGCGGATGTCGTACTCCTGTACACCGCGGATGATTTCCATCTGACCGGAGGGCGACTGATCAATGATCAGGTCGATGTACTCGGTGGCACCGGCCAGGTAGTCGATCAGATCCATGGCCTGGGCATCGAAATTGATGAAGATGAATCCGCGATAGCCATCCACCCTGGGAGGTTGGGCCAAGGCATAGTCCTCCTGGCGAAAGCTCGAGGGATAGCTGCTGACACCGGGTACACCATCGAGTTTGCCGGCGCGGTCGTAACTCCAGCCGTGATAGAAGCAAAAGAAACTGCGGGTATTGCCCTCGGCCTCACGCGCCACGATGGCACCGCGATGCCGGCAGGAATTGAGGAATACCCGAACCTTGCCATCATCGCCGCGGCACAGAATGATCGGCCGCCCGCACACCACGCGGGTCTTGAAGTCGCCAGGGTTGGGAACTTCCGATTCATGACCGGCATACAGCCAGCAGACATCGAAAATTCGACGCTGCTCCAGCTCCAGAATGGCCGGATCCACCAGGGTGCGGCGGTGCACCTGAAAGTTCAGTGCCTCGGGTTGATTCACCACCATCGGTTGCTGATTCGTTGTAATTGACGATTCCAGCGGCGGGTAGGGCATGCGATCGTTCATGGATGAAGTCTCGGCGACAGGTTGAGCAAACATAATAATCTCATATGGCGAGACAATATCCGGTGTGACATGGCGCGGGGTCGCGGCGTGAAGTGCTAGGCCCTTGGCAGCGCGGCCCGCAACTTTTGTGCATTTCAAAATCTTGCATAATGGGATGTTCCGTCTGATATGTGCTGTCGCATTTCGGATCGCCCCCCACGAACTGAGTTCCTGTCCAGGAGGAAATTTCATGAGCGCATCCAGCGCCACAGCGCCGGTGCATCTGCGCATCGGCACCACGCAATACCTGCACACCATGCCGCTGATCGCCGGTGCGGTGTCGGTACCCGGCGTCGAGTATCAGGTGAGGGTGACCAAGACCATCGATGAATGCACGCTCAAGACCCTGGCCGGAGAGTTCGATGCGGGCGAGTTTTCGCTTGCCACCTATATCAAGGTGTGTGAGGCGGGTGGCCCGCATGCCGATCAGTTCATCGGCCTGCCGGTGTTCGCCAAGAAGCTGGTGTCGCAATATGCCTTCTGCCGCGCCGATGACGACATGGACGGTCATGCTTCATTGGCAGGCAAACGTATTGCCGTGCCGCAGTTCTGGGTAACCGCAGCCATCTGGCATCGCCTGTTCATCGAAGCAGCCGGCGTCGATCCGGCCAGCGTGACCTGGTGTCCGCTGGGCAAGGATCGTATCGACGGTATGCCCTATCCGGATCAGTTCAAGTACGACTGGTCCCTGGTAGGCAAAAAGCAGTCGGAGGTGATTCGTTCCGGCGAGGCGGACTGTTTTATTTTTGCCCGCCGGCCGTTCGACTTGAAGGGCTTGCGCTATCTGTCACGCAATCCGATTGATGCCGCGCTGGAGACAGTCAAGCGCACCGGCATCATTCCGGTGACGCATGTGCTGGCGGTACGACGTGAACTGTTGCAGCAGCGTCCGGATCTTGCGCAGGCCATCTATAGCCTGTTTGCACAGTCGCTAGCCCATGGCGACGACGAGGTCGGCCACCACACCGCGCAGTTTTTGCCCCTGGCCGACATGCAGCTGGACAACACCTATGCCGCACTGGGTGAGGGCTGGAACGGCTATGGCTGGCAGCGAAACGAAAAGGTTTTACGCGCCTTCTGTGCTGCAGCGGTCAAGCAGGGCTTCGTCAAGGCGGTCGATATTGATCGCATTTTCAATCAGAGCAACTGAGCCGCCGGAGACAACACATGATTCGCTATAAAAAACTGGGCTATGTGGCATTCAATGTCTCGAACCTTGACAAGTCGATTGCGTTCTATCGCGACATGGTGGGTCTGGATCATGTCAAGACCAACGACCAGGGTGAGGCCTTTTTGTCGTGCAACAGCGACCATCACAATATCCTGCTGGTGCAGGGCAAGCCCAGCTTGAAGCGCATTGCCTTCCAGCTGGAGAGCCCCGAGCAACTGGCGGTGGCCGAAGAGTGGCTGACCCGGCACAAGGTGCGCTGGGCGCATGTGTCGCAGGAAGAAAGCTATCGCCTGCACATCGGTCGCGCACTGCGGTTGGTGGATCCGATCGGTACCACCATCGAACTGTTCGTTGGCATGATGTCGCGTCCGCAACCCTTTCTGCCGCATCCGATCAACCTGTCGCATCTGAGCCATGCGGTGATGCGGGTGGCCGACTTCCCCGAGCCGCACAAGTTCTATAGCGAGGTGATGAATTTCCGTACCTCCGATTTTCGCCATGAGCCCAGTGGCGAGCCCTACTTTGCCTTCATGCGCTGCTTTCCCAATCCGTATCACCATTCATTCGCGCTGCAGGAAAGTGATCGCAATGCGTTCTTCCATATCGCGTTCACCGTCAATGGCATGGATGACCTGATGTTTGGCAAGAACCGCATGGCCAAGAATGGTGTGATGGTGGCACCGACGCCGGGCCGGCATATGGCCTCGGGTAGCGTGTTCCAGTATTTCTCCGATCCGGATGGCTTCACGGTCGAATACACCGTGGGTATGGAAGAGTTTCCGGAACACGATCCGCGGCAGCCACGTATGCTGGACAAGACCTACCGCACTACCGACCTGTGGGAAGGCCCGCCGCCGTCCAACCTGCCGGCCTTCGGTGATATCGAGCCGCCGGCGGTTTAAAAAACGGCGTTGTAAAAAAACGGAATTTTTTAAAAAAACGAGTTGTCCAAGAACCAGTCTGTTTACTGGTCTGCTGATTCATCGAGGAGAGAAAATTGAACGACATCATCAATTCACGCCGTCGCCGCCTGGCCTTGGGTGGTAGTGCATTAGCGGGCGCCGCAGGTCTGGGTCTGGGTGGCGCGCTGCTGTCTGCACCGGCCCTGGCCCAAGGCTTGTCTACGCGTCCGGTACGCATGATCCTGGGTCAGACCGCCGGCACCACGCCCGACTTGCTGGCGCGCGCTCTGGCCCCGCGTCTGCAGCAGAAGTGGAACCAGCCGTTTCTGGTTGAAAACCGCGGCGGTGCCGGTGGCGCCATCGGCATGGACGCGGTGGCCAAGGCAGCACCGGATGGCCATACCATCACCATCAACGTCAACTCCACGCTGACGCTGCCACATTTTTTCAAGATCGATTTCGATGTGGTGAAGAGCTTCACCCCCATCGGCCTGATCGCCAGCAATATCTTTGCCCTGGCCATTCATCCTTCGGTGCCGGCGAATAACTATCGCGAGTTCAATGACTGGGTCAAAAAGCAAGGCGGCACCGTCAACTACGGATCGCCCGGTAACGGTACCCATCACCACATGATCATGGAGTCCCTCAAGCTGCGAAGCGGTATGCAGATGACGCATATTCCCTACAAAGGCTCGGCACCGGCGTTCACCGACTTGATGGGTGGTCAGATCGGCGCCATGTTTGTGCCCATGGGTGCTGCCATCGGCATGGCACGTGCGGGCAAGGTGCGCATTCTGGGTGGTTCGGGTCGGGAGCGTTCTGCGCTCACGCCGGACATCCCCTCCTTGCATGAACAGGGCGTGAAGGATTTCCATTTCGATGCCTGGTTCGCCGTGTGGGGTCCGCTCGGATTGCCGGCCGATATCGTGCGTCGTTACAACGCGGTGTTTCGCGAAGTGCTGGCCGATCCCGAGGTGCGTGAGCTGCTGGCCAAGCAGGGCACATCAGTCGTGACCAGCACACCCGAGGAACTGGATCGCTTGAACCGCGAGGAGTTTGAAAAACTCGGTAAGCTGATCAAGGACGCCGGCATCAAGGGCGATTGAAGCCAGCGGCCCGCCGCGGCCCAGGGAAAGTTATTCGGCCTTGGCGCCAGAGCGGCGGATGATCTCGCCCCACTTGTCGGTTTCGCTGCGGATGTAATCAGTAAAGGCGTCCGGACCCAGAAAGCGTGGTTCGACGCCTACTGCCGCCAACCGGTTCGATACCTCCGGCCGGTTCAGCGCCTTGTTGGCCTCGGTCGCCAGGCGTTGCACGATCTCGCGCGGTACGCCGCTGCGTGTGCCCAAACCGAACCACGGTGTGACCTCGAAGTTCTTCAGTCCCAATTCATGCAGGGTGGGCACCTCCGGCAGTGAGGGAATGCGCGCCTTCTCGGCAATCGCAATAGCGCGCAACTGCCCCTTCTGAATGTAGGGCACCGAGGCACTGGTGTTGTTGAGGGTGACTTGTACATTGCCGGCCAGTAAATCGGTTATGGCTTGTGCCGCCCCTTTATAGGGGATGTGTACCACTTGCACCCCGGCCAGGCTGTTGAGCAACTCCATGCCCAGGTGCCCGGTGGTGCCAACGCCAGCGGAGGAATAGCTGACCTTGCCCGGTCGTGCCTTTAGCCAGTTGAGCAGCTCGGGCCAGGTCTTCGCTGGTACCGAAGGATGCGTGACCAACACCAAGGGTGAATAGCCGATCATGGCGATCGGGGTGATATCGGCTTTGGCATCGAAGGGCATCCTGGCGTGCAGATGCATATTGATGCTGAACACACCGGGAATGGTGACAAACAGCATGTGGCCATCGGCTGGCGCTCGCACCACCGCTTCGACACCGATGTTGCCATTGGCGCCGGGCCGGTTATCCACCACGAAGGGTTGACCGAACACTTTGGTGAAATCGTCGGCCAGCACCCTCGCCAGCAAATCGACCGAGCCACCGGGCGGGCTGGTGGCGATGATTTTCACCGCGCGTGTGGGCCAGTTCTGCGCCAGGGCGTTGCCAGCGATAGTCAGGCTCGCCAGCATCAGAATGCCGAGGGTCGTGATCAGGCCCGATTGCGAACAGCGCCAGCGCGGGCGGGAAAGAGGCTTGCTGCGATTCAAGGCTATCTCCTGATTTCAAACACTGAAGTCGGTGCGACAAACCGAGGTTACAAAATATTTGCCCAGCTTAACCAAAGCCCGCAGGCGGAGTAAAGGTGCGCACCATAGATGCGCATCATGCACCGCAATATAACTGCTGAATCTATGCATTCTGTCCCGGCGCTCGGCAGCGTCAATTTGCGGCAGAATGCGCCTTCGATTCGAGCCGTGCGGGTGGTCTGGTCTGCGGTGGATGCCCTCGATAACCATCGGTCTGTCCATCAGTCCACTTGCCCACTTAGTTTGTCTTACAGTTTGTATTACCGACCACGGAGAGCAACTTGAGCGCAGCACCGAAATCCCCGCAAGACCTCAAAGCCATCGAACAGGAACTTCGCCTGACCGTCGCAACCGCCGGCGCCATCCTGTACCACCTCGGCCTGGCCGACTACATGGGTCATGTCAGCGCGCGTGTGCCTGGCACCGAGCGCATCATCATCAAGCCGCGTCATTCACCCTCGGTGCATGGCATGGGCACGGTGGCGCCCGAGCGCATGATCGTGATCGACTTCGAGGGCAAGTTGATCGAAGGCAATGACGGTCCGCCGGCAGAAAAATGGATACATACCGAGATCTACAAAAAGCGTCCTGATGTTGGCGGCGTGATCCACACGCATCAAATGATGTCGGTGGCCTTTGGCGTGGCCGAGCGCCCGATCCTGCCGTTGCTGGCAACCGAGGCACCGCTGGTGGCCAAGCCCATTCCTTTCTACCGTGATCCCGATCTGGTGGATAACGCCGACAAGGGCCGGGCATTGGCCGAGGCCTTGGGTGATCACGAAGTGGTGCATATCCAGAACCACGGCGTGGTGTTCGCCTCGCCCACACCCGAGGAAGCCACACTGGCGTCGATCCACCTCGAGCGTCTGGCGCTGCTGAATTTCTTCTCGGCCCAGATCGGTACGCCGAATGTGATTCCAAAGGAAAAGATCGATCACATGCTCAAAGGTCCGCGCGTCAACTACGGTGTGCGCTGGGGCTATTACAAAAGCCTGCTGGAAACCGGTGCCCTGTCGGCGCGCGAAGTGTCGGGCGCACCCCCGCTGTTCCAGCATCTGAATATGACTAAATAAGCCTGTCGCAATGTTTTTGCCTGCGAACACTGCGGGCAACAGAACAACGCGGGCAATACAACAACGCCGGGGCCTCCCATGGGGTGGCTCCGGCGTTGTTGTTTGGTTCCCGGTTTCTATTCCCGGTTTTGTTGCGGGTTTGCGCTGCTGTATTCAGTCCTGCAGCGGGATCTTTGCTTCGCGCACGATGCGTGCATACACCGTCAGATCACCCTTCACTCGTGCATCCAGTTGCTCGGGCGTGCCGCCAACCACTTCCTGCCCCATGCCCTCCAGACGGCTGCGTATTTCCGGCGCTTGCGCCGCGCGCGCTGCAACATCGGCCAGCTTCTGTATCACCTCGCGTGGTGTCTTGGCCGGCGCGAAGATGGCCTGCCAGCTCACTGCCTCGTAGCCCGGCAGCGTCTCGGCCACGGTCGGCAGATCGGGTGCGGTGCTGGTGCGCTTGAGGCTGGTGACGGCCAGACCTTTGAGCTTGCCCGAGCGGATATGCGGCAGGGCACCGGAGTAAGGAACAAAGGCCAGGTCAACTTCCCCGGCCATCAGTGCAGTATTGAGCGGGGCATCGCCTTTGTAGGGCACGGCCATAAGCTGAATATCGGCGGTCAGGCGCAATAGCTCCATGCTCAGTTGCAGCGGGTTGCCGACGCCAGTGGTGCCGTAATTGAGCGAGCCGGGCTTGGCGCGCGCCAGGGCAATCATCTCGGCCACGTTGTTGGCACCCAGACGTGGTGATGCCACCAGGGCCATGGTTGAGGACACCACCTGCGACACCGAGGCGAAATCGCGTTGCACGTCGTAAGGCAGTTTCTTGTACAGCGCCGGGCTGATGGTGTGGCCGATGGTGGTCAGCAATAGCGTGTAGCCATCGGGTGCGGCTTTGGCCACCAGATCGGCAGCCAGGTTGCCGCCTGCCCCGGGACGGTTTTCGATCAATACCGGCTGGCCCAGCAATTCGCCCATCTTGGCGGCCATGACCCGACCCACGGTGTCGACCGTGCCACCGGCAGCAAACGGCACCAGCAGGCGCGGCGGCCGGCTGGGATAGCTCTGCGCCATGGCCTCGGTTGTAACGAGTAGCCCTGGCGCCGTGGCGCAGAGCATGCTGCTAACCAGTATCAGCAGCCGGGCGCGGGCAAGCCGCGTGATGCGGGTGTTCATTTGTGTTCTCCTCCAGAGTGCAACGACGTGCTAAGACCTTATCATGCACGGCTGGAACGATGAATCGCATCCTGAGGAGGAAAGCCATGTTGCATAAATTCAAGCCATTCGCATTAGTTGTGTCGCAAGCACCGACTGGTGCCTTGCGTGTGTTGGTGATGTCGGCGCTCTCCATCCTGAACCTGTGGGCCATGCCTGTTACCAATGCGCAGGCGCAAAGCGGCGACTATCCCAATCGCACCATCCGCATGATCGTGCCGCAGGGCGCAGGCGGTGGCACCGACATACTCGGGCGCAATGTCGCAGCCAAGTTCCAGGACATCCTGCGTCAGTCGGTGGTGGTGGAGAACCGCACCGGGGCCGGTTCCATCATCGGCACCGACCATGTGGCCAAGTCGGCGGCCGATGGCTATACCCTGATGGTGGGCGGCATATTCAACATCGTGATGAACAAGGCGCTGGTGAAAGACCTGCCCTACGACCCGGCGCGGGACTTCGCACCGCTGGGGTTTGTTTCGGCCTATCCCTTCCTGTTGATCTGTCGTGCCGACCTGCCAGTGAATTCGCTGGCTGAGTTCGTGAAGTACGCACGCGCCAATCCCGGCAAGCTCAGCTATGGCTCGGCCGGTCTGGGCACGCTGCAGCATGTCTGGGGTGCCATCCTGGTCAAGCAGCTCGGGCTGGACATGTTGCATGTGCCGTTCAAGGGCGCAGCACCCGCGCATCAGGAAATGCTCGGTGGCCGGGTCGACATCATGTTCGACAACATCTCGGCTTCGAAAGGCTATGTGCAGTCGGCCAAGATGAAAGGCCTGGCCGTGTCTTCGGTCGCACGCAGCGCCGCGCTGCCGCAGGTGCCGACCGTGAACGAAACCGGTGTCACGCGCTTCGAGGGCGAGAGCTGGTTCGGCATCTTTGTGCCAGCGGCGACGCCGGCACCGATCCTGGCGCGTTTGCGCGAGGCGCTGTTGAGCGTGACCCGCGACAAGGATTTTGTGGCGCGGGTGGAGCGTGACGGTGGTCGCGTACTCGATCTCAGCCCAACCCAGCAACAGGCCTTCATGCGCGACGAGATCGATCGCTGGTCGAAGCTGGTGACGCAGTACGGGGTGACGGCGGACTAGATCTGCCCTGCTTCCGGTCTGCGCGCGGCTGGAGCCCGCTACCCCGCCGCCTTGCGCACAAAATTCAAGGGCTTGGCCTTGGGCGGCAGCGGCGTGATGCCGTGGCTGGCCAGGGTTCCCTCCAGCGCCCGGCCTTCCGGGTCGGCCAGGGCCGCCAGTCGCGCCTGACGGATGGCGATGGCGCGCGCTGCAGGTTGCAGCGCGCTGCTATTGGCCAGGGTGTCGAGGATGCGCAGGAAGTTGTCCTTGCCACGACGATGCGTATCGCCATAGCCCTTGATCAGGCGTCCGCACAGCGCCAGTTCCAGGGCCAGCGCCAGGCTCGGCTCTTCCTTGGCCGCCTCGGCCACGCTGTGCAGCCAGCGCTCGATCAACGCCTGTTCTTCCTGCCAGCGCGAGGTCTTGCGCCGCAGCGGACGCAGCCATGCCAGCAGACGCAGCAACAGGAAGCCATGCAGGCTGGTGGTCTGCAGATACAGGCCCTTGTTGAGGCGATCGGTCAGGCCGCGCCGATGGGCCCATTGCCGCAGCCGACCCGACAGCGCCGGTGGCAGCAGCGCTGCCACCTCATCCAGACCGGGCTTGAGGAATTCGGTGATACGCAGTGCTTCACCCGGGCGCGCTTGCACCTCGGCGCGCACCCGCGCATGGCGGCTGAGGCGGGTTTTCAGATCGGCGACGCGGATCACATCTTCGTAGCACATCCATAGCGCCAGGAAGCGCGCCGTCTCGCTGCTCAGTTGTGCCGCCGGGTCGGCATCCAGCCGGGCGATGGTCTGCATGCGCGACAGATACAGCTCGGCATAGGCGATGTCCTGGAAGTCCAGGCAGCGCGCCACTCCTTCGCGCAGCATCGGCTGTGCCGCGGCCGGCAGGGCGCTGAGCAAGGCTTGCAGCGATGGCGGCAGCGATGCGTGGTTGGCAAACGCCGGTGCAGTTGTCGATACCGCTGCTGATACCGCTGCCGCTGCAGCGGTTGGCACAGCCTCCGCTGCACTAATGGCACGTACCGCCTGGGCATAGCCGGCGGCGAAGCCGCGCAGGCTGGCCTGCACACCCTTGCCCGAGGCGCGGATGGCGTCTTCGCAATCGGCGCGCGACAGCGGCAGCGCCGCCGAGCCGGCCAGTGCGCCGAACAGCACCGCGCTGATCACCGTGCCGGCATCGCTGGCCTCGCTTTGCATGTCGAACAGCACGCGCTGGCGCGCCAGCTGCTGAGCGGCATCCAGCACGCGCTGGCTGTCATAGCGGCCATCGGCCATGTGCATTTTTTCCAGCACGGTGTAGATGCGATGGGTCGAGGCAATGAGGGTGGTGCGCTCCGGACTGACATAGCCGTTTTGCATGGCGCGCCCGGCCTCGAGCAACTCCGAGGCGATCATCACGTCGACCCAGCCGGGCGAGGGCGTCAGCGTCATCACCGGGCGGCGGCCACCGAGCGCAGCGCGGGTGGCGGGATAGATCTCCACGTAGTAGGTGGTGGCGCCGGTGCGCTGCGATACCCCGGGGATGGAGGTGCTTTGCACCGGGTAGTCGCGTGCGGTGGCCGCTGCGATGATCCAGTCGGCCAGCACGCCGCCGCCTTCGCCGCCGAGTGCCGCCACCAGTACTGTGAGTGGGCGGCTGGGCAGGTTGTCGTTCGCCAGGGCGCTGCCCGATGATGTTGCCAAATTGTTCATAAGTTGTTGTTTTTAAACAGTTTTTACGGGTTGTGTTGAGGCGCTGGCGAGGCCGGTCGGGTAGGCTGCAGCACCCCGGTGCGCCGCCGCATCGGGCGCCAGCCAGTGGATGACGCGTTGACGCAGTGCCTCCAGCCAGCGCTCCCAGCGCCCCGGGTTCTGCACAATCTCGGCGCGATAGAACGAGGGGCATAGCACTGCGGCATGTGCCACTTCGCCACACAGGCCGCAACCGACGCAGCCGTTGTTGACATGCGCTACCGGATCGACCTTGAGCGGATCACTCGAGGGCTTGACCGTCAGCGACGGGCAGCCGGAGAGGCGGATGCAGGAATGGTCGCCGGAGCAGACATCCTCATCCACGCCAAAGCGTGTGCGCACCACCCGCTCGCCACGTTGCAGCGCCGCGGCCACCTGCGGCTTGAGCCGGCGTTGCCGCTCGAGCTGGCATTCGGCCTCGGCAATGATCACCTTCAGTCCCTTGAACGGTGTGCGCATGGCCTCGCGTAGGGTTTCCGCCATTTCGGCTACACGGTAGGTATGCACGGTCTTTTGCCACTTCACACCGAGGCTGGCGAGCGCCTTCTCGATGCCCATGTCGACCGCCTTGCTGTCGTCTTGCTGCGGCGAGGACGGAATGTGCTGGGTGCCGGTGGCCGAGGTGTAGCCGTTTTTCATGATCACCAGAATGCCGTCGTCCTGGTTGAAAGCGGCATTGGCCACGCCGGTGGTGAGGCCGTTGTGCCAGAAGCCGCCATCGCCCATCACCGTCACGGTGCGCCGGTTGAACAGCGGATCGATGGCCGAGTTGGAGGCCAGACCGAGGCCGTAGCCCAGCACGGTGTTGCCGATGTTGAACGGCGGCAGGGTGGAGAACAGATGGCAGCCGATATCGGCCGAGAGGTGGAACTTGCCGCTGTCGCGCTCGACCAGTTTCATGGCCGAGAACACCGGCCGCTCCGGGCAGCCGACGCAAAAGCCGGGCGGACGCGCCGGAACCACCTCGCCCAGCAGACCGCCAGCGCGCTGCTTGGCCGACAGTGTGGCCTCGGTGATGGCAGCGATGGCGCTGGCATCCACGCCCGGCGCGTATTGCGCCACCGCCTGCATGAACTGGCTCATGCCCCGCAGCAGCACCTCGCCGGTGTATTCGCCGGCCATCGGCAGCATGTCCTTGCCATGCACCACCGTGCCATTGACTTCGGCCCGGCGCAGTGTCGCCAGCAGCGCTTCTTCCAGATAGTCGGGCTGGCCTTCCTCCACCATCAGCACCGCCGCCTTGCCGGTGCAAAAGCGCACCAGTTCATCCGGCACCAGCGGGTAGGTCACGTTCATGCAGTAGATCGGCACGCGCGAAGCGCCAAAGGCATCGGCCAGGCCGAGCTGCTGCAAGGCGCGCAGTGTGCCGTTGTACAGCCCGCCCTGGGTGATGATGCCGATGCGCGACAGATCGCCATCGAAGAATTCATTCAGCTGCTGCTCGCGCACGAATTTCACCGCTGCCGGCCAGCGCACATCAATCTTGAGTTTTTCCTGCAGATAGGACGCCGGCGGCAACACGATGCGGTTGTAGTCGAAGTCCGATTCCTGCAGCGGGTGGTTGCGCGAGATGGCCGGTGCGCGGTTGGCGCTGGCGGTGAACTCACCATGCACATGACAGGCACGGATGCGCAGCTCCAGCATCACCGGGCTGGAAGAGGCCTCGGACAGCTCGAAGCCTTTTTCCACCATGCGCACGATGGTGGCCAGGTTGGGGCGCGGATCGAGCAGCCAGATTTGCGACTTGGTGGCAAAGGCATGGGTGCGCTCCTGCATGATGGAGGAGCCCTCGCCGTAGTCTTCGCCAACCACGATCAGCGCCCCGCCGCGCACGCCGGCCGAGGACAGGTTGGCCAGCGCGTCCGAAGCGACATTGGTGCCGACGGTGGATTTCCAGGCCACCGCGCCACGGATCGGATAGGCGATGGAGGCCCCGAGCATGGCCGCAGCGCCGGCCTCGTTGGCGTTGGTTTCCAGATGCACGCCGAGTTCGTCCAGCAGGTCGCGCGCATCGGCCAGCACATCGATCAGGTGCGAGATCGGCGCGCCCTGATAGCCGCCGACATAGGACACGCCCGATTGCAGCAGTGCCTTGGTCACCGCCAGGATGCCCTCACCGCGAAAGGTTTCACCCTCGCCCAGTCGCAGCGACTTCACTTCTTCCTTGAAGGAACGTTCCATGTCATTTCACCGATTGATTGCTGTCATGCCCAGCCATGACCCCGCATGACCCCGCATGACCCACGAGCGCGACAGTGTAGCCGAGCGCCAGCGGCTGGCTTGCGGCACTACAGCCGGGGTGGGGGTTAGAATCCGCGCCTTAACTTCAAGCCGGCGTGTCCATCCCGGCGCGCTTAACCCAAATTTCTTACCCCCAGCCTGCGAGGACTGCCATGACTGCCAAGCTTCGTCACATCGCCATCACCACCCCGGACCCGTGGAAGACGGCCGAGTTCTACATGAATGCCTTTGGCATGAAAAAGGTCGGCGAGACCGACTCCACCCTGGCCATCGGGGTGTATCTCTCGGACGGCGTGATCAACATGGCCTTGCTGAAATACAAGACCGATGAAGCCGCCGGCCTGGATCGCGGCAAGGATTTCCACGGCCTGCATCACCTCGGCTTCTGGGTCGATGAAATCCACGGTGCTGGTGCGCAGGTCAAGGACGCTGGCGGCACTTATTTCATGGGCGAAGTGGGTGACGGCAACACCTTCTATGAAGTCAAGTACAAGGACGTCGACGGCGTCATCTTTGACATCACCGCCAACGGCTGGGGTGGCGCGGTGAAAGAAGTGACTATTCCCGGCGGTACCGCCGACCCCAAGCTGCGGCATGAAGATCTGGTCGCCGATCGTAAGTATCTCGAAAAGACCTGAGCCCGGGGATATCGTAAGATATTGATTATTAAGTAAATTTTGGAGGTTGCCATGTTGCTTCGCGAACGCTGTCTACGCTTGTTGATGGCCTTTGGCACCAGCTTGCTGTGCGGGCTGAGCATGGGCAGTGCCTCGGCGCAGGTGATCAAGCTGATTTCGGATGACGAGGCGCGTCTGCCATCGGCAGCGTCCATGTCGGCGCGTGGTGTCACGCGCGGGCCGGGCGTCAAGCTGCTCTCGCCCGAGGCCGGCAAGAAGGACGGGCTGCCGCTCAAACTCTCGTTCGAGCCGCGTGGCAGTGCGCAAATCGATACGGCTTCGGTGCAGGTGACCTATCTCAAGTCGCCCACGGTGGATCTCACGCCAAGGCTGAAGGCCGCCATCCGGCCCGAGGGTATCGACCTGTCGGCGGTGGCCATGCCGCCGGGCGAGCATTCGATCCGCGTTTCGGTCAAGGATGACGAGGGGCGCCTCGGTTCGGCCGTCATCACCCTCAAGGCGCAGTGAGTCCGGCGTGTCGGTTGAGGCAAGCTCGCGCAGCATGAACCCCCAGGGCAGCCCGGCGCAAGACGGTAGTTCGCGCTGCCCCTATTGCACTGCCAGCGTGTCGCCGCAGGCACTGGTGTGCCAAACCTGCCGGCGCGATTTCTATTTGTTCAAACCGCTGCAGGCGCGCATCGAGGCACTCGAATCTTCCCTGGCCCAGGCGCAAGCGGTGGCGCTGGCCGATCAGCAGCGTATTGCCGAGTTGCAGGCGCGCCTGGATTGGGCGGCTGCGCATCCTGGTTTGGGTCCATCCGACGGCTCTGCGACGCAGGCACGCAGCTACTGGGTGAGTCTGTTGCTGAGCTTGCTACCCGCGCTGTTGCTGCTGGTGGCGGCGCATGCGGTGCTGCTGTTCGTGTACGACCTCAAGCCGCTGTATTTGCGCATCGCCTCGGTACTGATTCCGCTGCCCTTCGGTGTGGCATTGCTGCTGTGGCATCCACGCCGCATGACGCGCTCGGCGCTATGCGGGTTTGGCATGGCGGCACTGGCGG
>CAIPUP010000046.1 GCA_903868285.1 uncultured beta proteobacterium | reverse complement strand
CGGCGCTGTACCCAGGGCAAGAATGCGTCCTGCATCGATATGCACATCCATGACGCCATCGGTGCCGGAGGCCGGATCAATCACGCGGCCATTGCGTAGCGTTGTCGAATTCGCGTTCGGGGAATTAGCCTTGTTCATATCGTTACCGGATTCCATCAGTGGCTCCCCAGCAGGCTCATCACCGCCATTCGCACCGCAATGCCAAAGGTGACCTGCGGCAGGATGACTGACTGCCGGCCATCCGCCACCGCCGAATCGATTTCCACGCCACGGTTCATCGGGCCGGGATGCATCACGATGGCATCGGGCTTGGCCAGAGCGAGCTTTTCGGGAGTGAGGCCATAGGACTTTGCGTATTCCTGCGCACTGGGCAGCAAAGGGCCCTTCATGCGTTCGTTTTGCAATCGCAACATGACGATGACATCGGCGCCAGCCAGGCCTTCACGCATATCACGGCAGACCCGCACACCCAGGCGCCCCACCTCGGTCGGCAACAGGGTCGAGGGACCAATAACACGCACCTCCGGTGTGCCAAGCGTAGTGAGCGCGTGTATCAAAGAGCGCGCTACCCGTGAATGCAGCACGTCACCAACGATGGCAACCGTGAGGCGGGTGAAATCCTGCTTGTAATGGCGGATGGTGTAGGCGTCCAGCAGACCCTGGGTGGGGTGCGCATGACGGCCATCGCCGGCATTGATGACATGCACATGCGAGGCCACATGCTGTGCAATCAGATGTGCCGCACCAGACTGGGCATGGCGCACCACGAACATATCGGCATGCATGGCCGAGAGATTATCGATGGTGTCGAGCAGTGATTCGCCCTTGGCGGTCGAGGAAGTCGAGATGTTCAGGTTGATGACATCCGCTGACAGCCTTTTGGCGGCAATCTCAAAGGTGGTACGGGTGCGGGTGGAATTCTCGAAGAACAGGTTGAACACCGACTTGCCACGCAGCAGGGGAACCTTTTTAACATCGCGTTCGGTAACACCAACAAAAGAAGCGGCGGTATCGAGGATCTGTTCCATCACTGCTTTTGGCAGACCCTCGGTGGTCAACAGGTGCTGCAACCGCCCCTGGGCATCGAGCTGGGGATTTTTCATGCGGCTTTGGCCTCCGACAGACGCAGTGACAGTTGACCTTCATCGTTGCGTACCAGCCGCAACAAGCGACCCTGCGGTACCGCCAACGATGTACCAGACCAGGTGGCGGAGATTGGCAGCTGCCGCTCGCCGCGATCGACCAGCACTGCAAGATCGATACGCGCCGGGCGACCGTAATCAAAAATTTCATTCATCGCGGCACGGATGGTGCGCCCGGTGAACAGCACATCGTCCACCAGCAGTATCGGGCGATCGTCCACCGCAAAGGGCACGCGCGAAGGCTGGACGTTGTTATGCAGCCCGCTGCGATGATAGTCATCGCGGTAAAACGAGATATCCAATATGCCCAGAGGGGTGCTCAGCGCGAATGCGGCATGCAGCCTCTCCGCCAGCCAGGCACCGCCAGTGCGTATGCCTATCACTGCTGTGTCTGGTGTGATCGCAGGGCGTACGCGATCGATCAGGTCGGTGCAAAGTTGTTCAGCGTCGGGAAGATTCATCAAGGTAGTCCTGAAGAATGATGCGCGCCGATTCGGCATGCACCAAATGCTTGTTTTTCCTGCCACCACGTCCGGCTTCTCGCAAACCACGCTCGGCCTCGACCGAGCTCAGGCGCTCATCGACAAACAGCACCGGCAGTGCAAAGCGCGCCTGCAACTGCCGGCCAAAACGCCGTGCACGCGCCGTCATGCTGTGTTCGCCACCATCCAGCGCCAGCGGCAAACCGACCACCAGCTGCACCGGTTGCCATTCACTCACCAAGGCATCAATGGCAGCAAACCGGCTGCCATTATCCTGCGCATCAATGTGTCCGAGGGCGGTGGCCAGACCAGACTGAAGATTGCCCACCGCCGTGCCGATATGACGCAACCCGAAATCAAACGCCAGCATGGACTGGCTCATGCATGACCCGCCTGACCGGAAAGATGGGCCAGGCTGATGCCCAACAAATCCAGTGCCGCCTGAAAGCGCTGCTCAAGCGCGACATCAAATACCACCGTGCCGCTGGCCTCGACCGTCAGCCAGGCGTTTTGCAGGATTTCCTGCTCAAGTTGACCGGCTGACCAACCGGAGTAGCCGAGCGTGACGATCTGCTGCTGTGGCCCGTCACCCCGGCCGATAGCCTCGAGGATGTCGCGCGAGGTGGTGAGGGCAAGGTGTTCATTCACCTTCAGCGTCGAGCTCCACTGCCCGCGCGGTCGGTGCAGCACGAAGCCACAATCCGGTCGTACCGGACCACCGGCCAGTACTGGCGCTGCCGCCAGTGTCCGGTCAGACAGATCGATTCCTACCTGCTCGAACAGATGACCCATGGTCAAATCACTGGCACGGTTGACCACCAACCCGAGCGCGCCGTTCGGGCTGTGCTCGCAGATATAGGTCACGGTGCCAGAAAAATTAGGATCAGCCATGGCAGGCATGGCGATCAGAAAGTGATTGGTCAGGTTGACCTGGGACATGGTGTGCACGGGTAAGCGACTATTGTAAGCTGCCTCAGCAGCAATTCTTTCGGCGCCAACCCCAGCGATCGCCAAGGCGCTTCGCCCGCCATCGACTTTTAGCCTTCACCGCCTTCTTTCTGGATTTCCCATGCCCGCTTCCCTGGTCTGGTTTCGTCGTGATTTACGCCTTTCGGACCATGCGGCGCTTTATCACGCCCTGCGTGGCGGGGGCCCGGTCTGGTGCGTGTTCGTGTTCGATCGTGACATCCTCGACCACCTGCCGTCGCCGCAGGATCGCCGGGTGGCGTTTATCCATGCTGCGCTGCTTGAGCTAGCGGGCGCATTGCAGGCGCAGGGGGGAGGCCTGATGGTGCGGCATGGCAGCGCGCGCAGCATCATTCCGCAACTCGCTGCCGAACTGAACGCCGAATCCGTGTTCATCAACCATGATTACGAACCGGCAGCACTGGAACGCGATACGGCTGTGGAGCGCAGCTTGCAGCAGCAAGGCAGGCGCTTAGTCAGCTTCAAGGATCAGGTGATTTTCGAGCGCAGCGAAGTCCTCACCGGCCAGGGCAAACCGTATTCCGTATTTACCCCATACAAAAAAGCATGGCTCCACAAGCTGGATGGCTTTTATCTCAAGCCTTATCCGGTCGAGCGCTATTTTTCAGCGCTGGCGCCCTTTGGTGTTGATTGGCACAAGCCAATTCCAACGCTGAGTTCCATGAATTTCGAAAATGGCGATCTGGAACATCTTGGATATCGCACCGGAGTCAGCGGCGCAGAGCACCTGTTACAAGATTTCCTGCAGCGCATTGATCGCTACCGTCTGCAACGGGACTTCCCGGCAGTGAAGGGGCCTTCATACCTTTCGCCACATCTGCGCTTTGGCACCTTGTCGATCCGCCGTGTCGCGGCTTTGGCGTTGACACACAGCCAGCAGCATCCGGATAGCGAGGGCGCCGCAACCTGGCTATCGGAGCTGATCTGGCGCGAGTTCTATGCCCAGATCCTGCACCACCACCCACATGTGGTGGGACATGCCTTTCGTCCCGAATACGATCGCCTGCAATTCGAGGATAAGCCGGACTGGCTGCAGGCCTGGAAGCAGGGCCTTACCGGCTATCCGCTGGTGGACGCCGCAATGCGTCAACTGGCAACGACTGGCTATATGCACAACCGTCTGCGTATGGTGACGGCGTCCTTTCTGGCCAAGGATTTGCAGATCGACTGGCGTCATGGTGAACAGCATTTCGCCGACCTGTTGATCGACTTCGACCTGGCCTCGAACAACGGCGGCTGGCAATGGGCTGCATCGACTGGCTGCGATGCCCAACCCTGGTTCCGCATCTTCAATCCGGTGACCCAATCGGAACGCTTCGATCCGCAAGGGCGCTTTATCCGGCGCTATATCCCGGAGCTCAAGTCAGTTCCCTTGCGCTGGCTGCATGCGCCATGGCAAATGCCGGCGCTGGAGCAACAAGGGCTGGATTGCATCATCGGTCGGGACTATCCACAGCCACTGATTGCACATGATCAGGCACGGCTGCAAACACTGGAACGCTACGGCCGGGTGAAAGCCAAAGCCGAAATATGACCGAGTAATTCCTGTTCCTGATAAGGCTTGCCCAGGAAGGCATTGACACCAAGCTGCAAGGCATGTGAACGGTGCTTTTCGGCGGTGCGTGAACTGATCATGATGATAGGCAGGTGCGAGAGGCAGGGCTCAGCACGCACCGCGCTGGTAAATTCGAAGCCGTCCATACGCGGCATCTCAATATCCACCAGTAGCAGCGCCGGCATGCTGCTCGGGGTAAGTTCGCGCACACTCTGCAAGGTATTCAGCGCCTCCATGCCGTCGCGCGCCTCGATCACTTTGTAACCTTGCCTGGTCAAGAGACGACTGGTAATGCGTCGAACGGTAAGTGAATCATCAACGATCATGATGGTTGGCAGACCGGAGGAAACTATCTCAGTGTCCGCCTCAACCACACAGTCTGGACTGGCCGCTGGCTCAGCCGCGCGCCTGCTGTGCTCGACGGCTTCATGGCCTTGCAGCAGTAGTAAGGGGTTGATAATCAAGCCGATTTCGCCACTGCCGATGACCGTGGCAGCACTGATACCCGCCTGACGTGTCAACGGCGGTCCGATCGGCTTGATCACAATTTCCTGACTGCCGCCCAGCATCTGCTCCACTTCCAGCGCTAGCGTCTGATCAGCACTGCGCAAAAACAGCACGGAGCTCCGGTGCGAATCGGTGCGCAGGTCTAATTGCGGTTTGGCATGAAGTCCGGCATCGGATGACACCGCAGCTGTGCTCCTTGCTGCCGCCATGCCGTTCCAGCCCAGCAAAGAATTCAAGGCGGCATAGGCAAGCTGCCGTCCTTGCCAGGCCAATTTTTTTGCGCTCCGCGCTGACTGCATGTCAGCCTGCGGAATGTGGCGAATGTGCTCCACCATCATGGTTGGTATGGCATAGAGCAGGCCGCCAGCACGAACCAGTAATGCTTGCATCAAACTCAGCGTCAATGGCAAGCCAATGCTAAAACGTGTTCCCTGTCCCGCCTCTGACGCCACCGCAATCCGTCCACCCAGCGCTTCGACTTCGTTGCGAACCACATCCAGACCAACGCCACGTCCGGCGGCCTGCGTTAGTGCAGTTGCAGTAGACAACCCGGGAAGAAAAATCAGCTTGCCCAATTCGCTATCGGTGAGGACTTGATCGAGCGAAATCCTGCCTTCGCTCACGGCGCGCTGGCGTAGCGCTTGAAGATCCAGCCCGGCACCATCATCGCTAACCAGTACTTGCACCTCGTTCGGGGTGTTGCTTACCGAAATGGTGATTTCACCGGTAGCGGTCTTGCCGGCCGCAGCCCTTCGGGCGGGCAATTCAATCCCATGCACAACGGCATTGCGTAATAGATGTTCAAACGGTGCGGTGATGCGCTCAAGCACGGATCGATCAAGCTGCACTGCTGCACCAAGAATTTCCAGGTTTGCGCTCTTGCCCTGCTCCTTCGCGGTCTGGCGCACTACGCGATGTAACCGACCGGCGATGCTACCCACTTGCAGCATGCGAACCTGCATCAGCCCCTGTTGCATGGCGCGTGTCAAACGGGTCTGATGATCCAATGCCTGCTGTGTCTGGTCGACAGCCTCACTCAGGGTCTGTCGTACCGAACCAATATCCTCAACCGACTCGTTCATCAGCCGCGTCAGTTCCTGCAAGCGGGTGAAACGGTCAAATTCCAGCGGATCGAATGTATGCGCAGCAGGCGACGGCTCCATCCTGCGCGATTGCAGCTTCGTTTCCGCCTGAATATCGATTTCACGCAACTGCTGGCGCAGGCGCTCCAGGTTGTCGCTTAATTCCTGCATGCCCAAACCCAGGGCTTTGATTTCCATTGCTATACGGCTACGCGAAATGGCCAACTCTCCCGCATCATTGACCAGACGGTCAATCACTGCAGCCTGCACTCGCAACGGCGAGGAGGCCGCAGGGCCCGATGCCGGCATCGCAGCACCAGATTCGGCAGCCCCCACCGCGATGGCTGCATCGGTTGCCGCAGCGATATCAGACTGAATGGCGATGGGGGTCTCTAGCGCTTCATGCAAGCTCAGTACCGCATCAAACCTCTGCTCCAATTCATCGAACAAGGTGGGTCGGATCGCGGCATGGGTCTGTGCCTCATCAATCAGACTCTCCAGCTGGTGCACGCGCTCGCCCAAGCGCATGGCACCCGCCATCCGGGCGCTACCCTTGACGGTGTGCAGTTCGCGCTTGAGCGCACTACTGAGCGCAGGGTTGTCCGGCTCGGCACGCCACCGACGCATCAACTCACCAATCAATGCCAGCTTCTCTGTCGCCTCCTGCAAGAACAGAGGCAGCAACTCGATATCCAGCTCGTCCTGAAGCATATCGCTCGCATCAGTCGACAGTTGTAATGCGGTCGCTGGGTGTAATGCAGTCGTCGGGTCTAATCCAGTCGGCGACACCTGGCGCAGTTGCTCCTTATTGCTGCCATGTAAGTCACTGGCTGTGCTGAGTTGCACGATCAGCGTTTCAGGAAGCAGCGCGTCACGACTGGCCATCCCACTGTCCACCAACGTTGCCAGCACCCGCAAGGACTCCAGCACCAGGTCGCGCTGTTCCACTGGCAATGACGTAGCCCCGGCTCGTCGGGCCAGAGTTTCCATGGCTTGTGCCAGCTGCGTCATCGGCTGGTGATTGACCGTTGCAGCAATGCCACGCAGGGTGTGAACCGCCCGAGAGAATTCTGCGTTCAGAACACCATGTGCCATCAAGGTTTCGAGCTGCAGCTGTAGTACTTGCAGATGACTGCGCGCCTCGGCAGTGAAATAGCTGCGAACGGTCTGGGAGACATCCATCACTGCCGAGACTGTTGCTGCCACACCAGTTCCCGCCACCGCTTCACTTTCTCCGCTGCTGCGACCCAGATTTCGGTCTGGCCCTCTATCCAAGCTGTAGCCCGTACCATTTGCGGTCACGCTGCCAGCACGTCGCATCAATACACTGACCTGTTCAAGCAAGGTCTGCGTGTTGCTGGCATTGGTCGAGACAGTGTGTGCGCCACGCAGGCTATGCAACAAATCCACGAGGTAGATTTGCACCGATAGCAGCAACTGACACAGCGCCTGATCCGGTGAGGGTCGCGAATGCAGCGGGCTGTCGGGATACGAGCTCAATAGCTGCTCCATTGCAGCAAATACATCGCCGGCATCGTTTAACCCCAGCATGCGTGCCGCGCCCTTGAGGCCATGCATATCGCATCTCACTTCATCCACCACTGCCATATCGTCCTGCTGCTGCAAATGCTGAGTGACGCGCTGCAAGCGGGCGCGCACTTGCTCTACCTCCTCGGCATAGACAGCGCCCAGTTCGGCAAGATTGGCAGTCGATTCGGCTTCTAACGGAGCCTGCGTGGCAGCAGGGTCGGCGAGGGTGACGGCGGGGGCTATGTTTGTGATAACCGAGGCAGGGTCTTCAGCATCCACGACCAAAACAGGCATCGCGCTCGATGGCGCTTTGGCAATCACGGGCTCGTTGGCTATGACCGCTCGGCTGGCCAGTACTATTTCCGGCTTGCCATGTACCAGCTGCTCTACATAAAAGCCCAGGCTCGATAGGGCATTGGCCAGAGCTTCGAAATCAACCGTCTGCGGCTGATAGTCCGGCATGGCGAAACGCTGAAATTCTTTGGCACAGTCCAGCATGGTCTGGCGCGCGTGAGGCTGATCAAGCATCTCCAGTGCACCAAGCACCTGCGTTAGCGGTAGCTGCAGTACGCTCAAGTGTTCCCGCTTTGCGGGGTCGCGAAAAAACTGTTCCAGTACCGTTTCAATCAATCGCAGATTGGTTTGAATTTCAGTCACAACCTGGGTTAACAACAGTTTTTCCTGCGCCTGACGAGACACATCGCGCAACAGCGGTGCGCTTGGCGCAGTACGCAGCAATTGACCGTGCCGAGCCTGGGCAAGACGTTCACGCATCAGGGCTAACTCCTGCGTCAAGTCCTGGTCGACCGCCGGCGGGAGGTCTGCCCATTGCTGCAACAGTAACAATGCGGTGGCGACCTCCAGAGCGATGGTCTCGCTCATGTTCCCGGACGCGGACATCAGCCAATGACCCAGCGCGGCGATATCGGTTGCCAGCGCCGCAACATTCGCTTGCGCGACTGGTCCGGCCAAGCCCGATAAGGCCTCGATCCCTTGCAGAAAGTTTTGCAGATCGGTATCCGCAGACGAGGCGGTGTAGCCACTCCAGGCGGTGATTACCGCAGTCAGCCGATCACGTATCTGTGGCAGCAGGGGATTTTCGTTCTCCGCCCTCAGCGCCGCATCGGTTACAGCCCCGTCTCCGGGCAGCAACAGTGGCCGCAAAAGATGCCGCAACTGTTGCAGTCTGGGGCTGGCAGCAACGCCTGGCACGGTCTGCGCATCGGTCATGCCGATGGCATACAACAATTCACGCATCAAGCTTTCGGGCAGCGCCGAATCGCCGCTGATACGTCGCCCCAAGTGTTGCTCGACACGATTGAGCAGGAGACGTGCATCGAACGACACAACCGGCGTGGTTGGCAGCAACTCCAGCATGGCACCAACCAGCCACCAGAGCAGCGCCTGGGGCGGATCGGCCAGCTCCAGTTCCGCGACCAGCGACACTAACTCCGAGGTCGGCTCAGCAGCCTGATCTGAGCTGCGCATCCAGCGCAACTGCAGCGCCTGAAAACGACCCCGCAGCTGGCGCAGCGTCTGAGGCGTTGTCACTGCCGGCGCCGGTTTTAGGTTCGCCAGGTAGGCCTGGTTCAGCGCCTGCAAATCGGGATAAAACAAAGCCAGAGGATCGCTGGTTGTAATGCCGGCCGCGTGCTGCAATGCCTGCAACAGACCGGACAGCCGCATGGGCTGATGCGCTCTACCTGCGGTCAGTGCGTTCAGATACGCCTGCAGCTGAACGAAGCCGCGCAGGCATAGCGAATAATAATCAGGCAATCGCATTGGCTCGCGATCGGCCAGTGCCTGCAGCAAGTCTTCCAATGCCTTGGTAACGACCGGCACAGCGCTCAAGCCAACGACGGACAAAGCACCATGTGCCTGGTGCAAATGCGCGATGCTGCGGCCAATCGCTGCCTGGTCGGTTGTGTCTGCTGCGGCTTGTTCCAACGCCTCACGGCCCTGGCGCATGGCCAGATCAATCTCTCCCTTGACCCAACCCAGCAGCCCGAGATCCACGCCTTCGGACAAGGCCGCCGGGCTATCGCTGAGGTCGGTCACGGCTGCGCTGGCTTACCGGCTCAGCCAGTCTGGAAGCGGGATACCGAGCTCTTGAGCCCGTCAGCCAACTGTGCCAGCGCGCCCACGGAACGCGCTGTCTGTTCAGTGCCCTGCATGGTTTGCTGGGTGATGGCCAGGATACCCTCCATGCCAGTCGCAACGGCACCGGCTTCAGCCGCCTGCGAACGCGTGGTGTTGGCAATGTCCTCGATCAATTCAGCCAGACGGGTTGACACCTGACTGATTTCAGCCAGTGCCTGACCGGCGGCATCGGATAACTGCGCCCCCTCGACAACGCCCGCGGTACTTTTCTCCATGGCAGCAATCGCGCCGTGCGTGTCGGACTGGATCGACTTCACCAGCGTGGCAATCTGACGCGTCGCCTGCGCGCTGCGCTCGGCTAATCGCTGCACCTCCTCGGCCACGACACTGAAGCCGCGTCCGGCCTCTCCGGCTGAGGCGGCCTGGATGGCTGCATTCAATGCCAGTACATTGGTCTGCTCGGTGATGCCGGCGATCAAATCGACTATGCCGCCGATTTCCTGCGAAGACTCGCCCAGACGCTTGATGCGCTTGGCGGTGTCCTGAATCTGGTCGCGGATCTGACCCATGCCACTGATGGCGTCCTGCACTGCCCGACCACCCTTGCTGGCGGCCTCCAACGATTGTCGTGCCACGCCTGCCGACTGCGCGGCATTACCTGACACACCGTTAATGGCGCGCGCCATGCTCAGTACTGAAGCACTGGCGGTGCGGATCTCTACCCGCTGCAACTCGGCCGCCTTGAGCAGTTCGGCCGAAGTGTGCTGGGCGGTGGCACTCGCCTGACCAAGCTGGGTTGCAGCCTGATTGACCCGACTGACCAATATCGAGAGCTCTTCGACGGTGTAGTTAACAGTGTCGGCAATAGCGCCGGTGATGTCCTCGGATACCGTGGCCCGGGCGCGCAGATCGCCCTGGGCAAAGCTCTGCATCTCATCCATCAGTCGCAAGATGGCATTTTGATTGGCCTGATTTCTGGTCTGCTCGATGTCGGCCTGTCGCTCAGCATGTGCGCGCCGAGCACGTTCCTCGCCCAGGTAAAGACGGCCCATCTGCCACAGCAGGAGCAGTTGCAACAACCCCAGTACCAGGAAAATCGGCAGCTCTGCGGACTCTTCCAGTTCCTGCTCATAGGCCTGGCGCAAGCCCTGGGTCGCTTGTAACAATCGTTCGGAATGCTGGGCTACCACCCGACGCGATG
>CAIPUP010000045.1 GCA_903868285.1 uncultured beta proteobacterium | reverse complement strand
GGCGGTGATGGATATCGAACAGGCCGATGATGCCTTTTTCGCCCAGCATGCCGGGCGCGATTGCTGGGTGTTCGGCGATGTGCTGGAACATCTGCGCGATCCGTGGCGACTGCTGCGTCGCATCCGGGCCGGCATGTCCGGGGACGCTTGCGTTGTGGCCTGCATCCCGAACGTGCAGCACTGGAGTGTGCAGGCGGCGCTCAGCCGGGGCGAGTTCCGCTATGTCGATGCCGGGCTGCTGGATCGCACCCATTTGCGCTGGTTCACCCGGCAGACGCTGATCGAATTGTTCGAGGACAGCGGCTTTGGCATCGTCGAGTTCGGCAACACGCAAATGGATGCGCCGCAGGCCGAGCCCATCTTGCGCAGCATCGCCGCGCTGGCGCAATGCAGTGGCGGCGATGCGGTGGCGGCAGTCAATGACGCCCAGGCGTTTCAGTACCTGCTGCGGGCAGTGCCGGAATAACCAGCCAGTCAGTGTTATTCCACGTCCAGTAATTCCACCTCGAACAGCAGCGTGGCGTTGGGCGGAATCACGCCGCCTGCGCCGCGTGCACCGTAGCCCAGATCGGCCGGGATGGTGAGTTTGCGGGTGCCGCCCACTTTCATGCCCTGCACGCCTTCATCCCAGCCGCGTATGACATGGCCGGCGCCGAGCGGAAAGTCGAACGGATCATTGCGATCCTTGCTGGAATCGAACTTGGCACCAAGCGTGCCGTCATTGAACAGCCAGCCGGTGTAATGCACCGTGACATGTTGTCCGGCGCTGGCGCTGACGCCGCTGCCCTCGACCACATCGTCAATGATCAGGCCGCTGGGGGTGGTGGTGCTCATGCTGTTCCTTTCGAGAAGTGCTGCGATGAAGTGCTGCGATGAAGTGCGAAATCGAAAAGCCGCGATTATGGCTGTGCCGGCAGCGCGTTGCGCAGCGCCGGCCGTGTGCGTTGGGCCAGAAACTCCGCCAGCACGCGTGCGGTATGCGAGCGTGCCGGTGTCGCCGCCAGATCCCAGGGCGAGCCCTGCGCCACCACCCGGCCACCGGCGTCACCGCCCTCCGGTCCCATGTCGATGATCCAGTCGGCATCGGCGATGACATCCAGATCATGTTCGATCACCACCACGGTGTTGCCGGCATCGGCCAGGCGGTGCAGTACCCGGATGAGTTTTTCGACATCCGCCATATGCAGGCCGACGGTGGGCTCATCCAGCACATACAGCGTGTGCTGGCGTGCCGTGCCGCCGCGGGCCGGATGGTTACCTGCCGGGTCGTAACGTACCTTGGCCAGTTCCGTCACCAGCTTGATGCGCTGCGCCTCGCCACCCGAGAGCGTGGGGCTTTGCTGGCCGAGGGTGAGATAGCCCAGGCCGACATCCTGCAACAGGCGCAGCGCGTGATGGATGGCCGGATGGGCAGCAAAGAACTCCACCGCTTCATCCACGCTCATCGCCAGCACTTCGCCGATGTCCTTGCCTTTCCAGCGTGCGCTGCGGGTCTCGGCATCGAAGCGCGCACCGCCGCATTCCTCGCACGCCACTTTGACGTCGGGCAGAAAATTCATCTCGATGCGTTTGCTGCCCTGGCCCTCGCAACTGGGGCAGCGTCCGCCGGCGGTGTTGAAGGAAAACCGCCCGGCATTCCAGCCGCGCATGCGCGCCTCGGTGGTGTCGGCGAACAGTTTGCGGATGGTGTCCCAGAAGCCGACATAGGTGGCCGGACAGGAGCGCGGCGTCTTGCCTATCGGTGTCTGATCGACCTCCAGCACCCGCGCAATGCTGTCGTAGCCCTCGATGGCGCTGCAGCCAACCAGCGGTGCGCGCTTGCTGCGGCGCTCGCCGGCCAGCAGCAGCGCCAGATTGGTGTGCAGCACATCACGCGCCAGGGTCGATTTGCCCGAGCCCGAGACACCGGTGACAACGGTGATGCGTCCGAGCGGAAAGCGCGCATCGCTGCCTTGCAGGTTATGCAGCCGGCTGTTGCGCACGACGATGGCCGGCGTGTCGCGACGCACCGGACGCGGCGGATGCAGTGGATGCAATAGCGGATGCGCCAGCAAGCGGCCGGTGACCGAGGCCGGATTGCGCTGCAGATCGGCCGCCGTGCCCTGCGCCATGATCTGCCCGCCCAGGCGTCCGGCACCAGGGCCGATGTCGATCACATGATGGGCGCGGCGGATGGTTTCCTCGTCATGCTCCACCACCACCAGGGTGTTGCCCTTGGCCTCGAGCTGCGCCAGCGTATCGAGCAGGATGCGGTTGTCGCGCGGATGCAGGCCGATGGTGGGTTCATCCAGGATGTAGCACACCCCGCGCAGGTTCGAGCCCAGCTGCGCCGCCAGTCGGATGCGTTGTGCTTCCCCGCCCGAGAGCGTCGGCGCGGCGCGATTCAGCGACAGATAGCCCAGCCCGACCTGCTGCAGGAAGTCCAGCCGCGAGCGCAGCTCGGCCAGGACATCGCGGGCGATCTCGGCCTCTCGGCCGGATAGTTCTAACCTTTTGATTTTATTGAATATTTTTTCAATCGAGAGAGAGGTGAAGGCGGCAATCGAGGCATCCTGCCAGCGCACCGCCAGAGCCTCGTCGTTGAGTCGCTGGCCGTCACAGGCCGGGCAGGGTTCGGCGCTGCCCTCGTACCAGTCGTTCCACCAGATTTCCTCGCCGGTTTGTTCGGCATCGAAGCCTTGCAGTTTTTCGCCGGTGCCAAAGCAGCTGCCGCACCAGCCGTGGCGCGAGTTGTAGGAGAACAGTCGCGGATCGAGTTCGGCGAAGCTGCGGCTGCAGCTGGGGCAGGCGCGGCGGATCGAGAACACCTGCTCTTGTAGTGACACCTCGACGCGCTGTTCTGCCTTGGCCGAGGTCTGCACTGAGGTCTGCGCTGAGGCCTGCGGCGCGGCCTTTCTGGCCGCCTGGCGCGCCTGGGCCAGCGCCTCCAGCGGCGACAGCACATGCAGCACGCCCTTGCCCAGATCCAGCGCCAGACGCAGCGCCTCGCGTAGCGCCGCCTCGTTCTGCGGCGTGACCTCGATATCGGCCACCGGCAGTTCGATGCTGTGTTCCTGGAAGCGATCCAGACGCGGCCATTGCGCTGTCGGCACGAAGACGCCATCGACACGCAGAAAGTCGTAGCCGCGTGCTTCGGCCCATTTCGCCAGATCGGTGTAGTAGCCCTTGCGCCGGCTCACCAGCGGTGCCAGCAGTCCGACGCGCTGGCCGCGATAGTCGCGCAGGATGCGCGCCAGAATGGCCTCGGCGCTTTGCGGTTCGATCGGCACCTGGCAATCCGGGCAGTGCTGCACCCCGAGCTTGACCCACAGCAGGCGCAGGAAGTGATAGACCTCGGTCAGGGTGGCGACGGTCGATTTGCGTCCGCCGCGACTGGTGCGCTGCTCGATCGCGACCGTGGGTGGAATGCCATAGATGGCATCGACATCCGGGCGGGATGCCGGCTGCACGAACTGCCGCGCATAGGCATTGAGCGATTCCAGATAACGGCGCTGGCCTTCGCCGAACAGGATGTCAAAGGCCAGGGTCGATTTGCCCGAACCCGAGACACCGGTGATGACGGTGAAGCGCTGGCGCGGAATATCGACATCGATGTTCTTGAGGTTGTGCTCGCGCGCCTGATGGATGCGGATCACGCCCAGACGGGCCGCGTCTTGCGCGGCGCTGTTGAGCGCCTGACCGAGGTAGCGTCCGGCAGGTTCGGCTGCCAGCAGGGCGGTGGCGCCGCTTTGCTGCGCGTCTGCCTTGGCCTGCATCGAACCCGGCCAGCGCCCGCTCTGGCGCGCTTGCAGCAGCGTGGCTTCGTAATCCAGCAAGGCGCGCCCGGTGTGGGTGGGCTGGGCGCCCTGCGCCTGCTGCATCAGTGCTGCCGGCGTACCCTGGAACACCAGCTGGCCGCCGGCATCGCCGCCCTCGGGTCCGAGCTCGATCAACCAGTCGCTGGCAGCGATGACATCCAGGTTGTGTTCGATCACCAGCAGCGTGTGTCCGGCTGTCAGCAGCTTGCGAAACGCCCGCAGCAGACGCGCCACATCTTCGAAATGCAGGCCGGTGGTGGGCTCGTCGAACAGGAACAGCTTGCCGCGTCCCTGGCTGCCACGGCTGGGGCGGCGTGCCGCTTCGGCCAGATGACCGGCCAGCTTCAGTCGCTGTGCCTCGCCACCGGAGAGCGTCGGCACCGGCTGTCCCAGACGCAGGTAATCCAGCCCGACATCCGACAAAGGCGTGAGCGCCGCCAGCACTGCCGGCTCGTGCGCAAAAAACGTCAGTGCCTCAGACACCGTGAGCTCCAGCACATCGGCGATCGACAGCGATGGCCGGCCCGCGCTGCGCCGGTCTTGCAGCGTGATCTCCAGCACCTCGGCCCGGAAGCGCCGGCCGTTGCAGTCCGGGCAGCGCAGGTAGACGTCGGACAGGAACTGCATCTCGACATGTTCGAAGCCATTGCCACCGCAGGCCGGGCAGCGGCCATTGCCGGCATTGAAGGAGAAGGTGCCGGCGCTGTAGTCACGCTGCTGCGCCAGTGGTTCGGCCGCAAACAGTTGCCGGATGGCATCGAAGGCGCCGACATAGCTGGCCGGATTGGAGCGGGCGGTCTTGCCGATGGGCGACTGATCGACCATCACCACATCCTCGATCAGCGTTGCGCCGCGCAGCTCGCGCAGCGCGCCTGGCCGCTCGGTCGGGCGGCCGAGCGACTTGAGCAGGCCGGCGTACAGCACATCCTGCACCAGGGTGGATTTGCCCGAGCCGGACACGCCGCACAGACAGAGCAGGCGCTGCAGCGGCAGGCGTACATCGAGGTTGCGCAGATTGTGTTCGCTCGCGCCCAGCAGCTCGATGCAGGGACGGTCGCTGAGGCTGGGCTTTGCATTCGAACTTTCTGCGGAACTTTCTGCGGAACTTGCTGCGGAACTTGCTGCGGCCGATTCCAGCGATGCGCCGGCGCGCTTGCGTCCGAACAGATAGTCGGCGGTGAGCGTGCTTTGCTGATGCAGTGCGTCCGGCGTGCCGAAGAACACCACTTCGCCGCCCTGTTCGCCCGGCCCGGGGCCCATGTCCAGCAGACGGTCGGCGGCAAACATGATCTGCGGATCATGTTCCACCACCACCAGCGAATTGCCGGCGTCACGCAGTTTTTCCATCACGCCGATGACCCGTCCCATGTCGCGCGGATGCAGGCCGATGGAGGGTTCATCCAGCACGAACAGGGTGTTGACCAGCGAGGTGCCCAACGCGGTGGTGAGGTTGATGCGCTGCACTTCGCCACCGGACAGGGTGCGCGACTGACGGTCGAGTGTGAGATAGCCCAGGCCGACTTCACCCAGATAGCGCAGCCGGGCGCGGATCTCGGCCAGCAGCAGATCGGTGGCCTGGTCCAGCGGCGCCGGCAACTGCAGGCTTTGCATGAAGCGCTGCAGTCGTTCCACCGGCAGCAGCATCAGGTCGTGCAGCGCCAGGCCCGGCAGCGATTCCAGTTGTGCGCGCGACCAGGGTGTGTGCGGCGGCAGGCTGCGCTGCGCCGCGGGCAGTACGGCATCGGCGTCGCTGCGCGTGCCCAGGCGCCACAGCAGTGATTCCGGTTTCAGGCGTGCGCCCTCGCAGGCGTCGCAGGGAGTGTAGGCGCGGTACTTCGACAGCAGCACCCGGATATGCATCTTGTAGGCTTTGCTCTCGAGCCACTTGAAAAAGCGCTGCAGACCGTACCACTGGCGGTCCCAGTCGCCACTCCAGGCCGGATCGCCATCGATCACCCATTGCCGGTCAGCGGCACTGAGTGATTGCCAGGGGGTATCGAGGGCGATATTGCGGCGCGCGCCGAACTTGATCAGCTCCTGCTGACAGTTCTTGAAGCTCGGCGTCTGCCACGGCTTGACCGCGCCTTCGCGCAGCGACAGCCGCTCGTTCGGAATCACCAGCCCGAGATCGACGCCGATCACCCGCCCGAAGCCGCGACAGGCTTCACAGGCACCGAGCGGCGAGTTGAAGGAAAAGCGCGCCGGACTGGGATCGGCATAGCTGATGTCACAGTCGGCGCAATGCAGCGCGGTGGAAAAGCGCCAGGGTGCGGGACTCGATGCTGCTGCAGCGGCATCGCGGCCCGCGTCTGCTTCAGTGCTCGGCAGTACGTAGATCGACATGCGGCCATGACCGAAGCGCAGCGCAGCCTCGATGGCCTCGTTCAGGCGGGCGCTGATCTGGCCCCGGGCTTCGTCGCTGGCGACATCTTCCGGGCGCAAACGCAGCCGGTCCTGGATCACCTGCAGCAGCCGGCCTTCGCGGGCATGGATACGCTCGTAGCCCTGGGCACGCAGCGAGGCCAGCACTTCCTCTTCCTGGAAATTCTCCGGCACTTGCACGCCGAAGCACAGCACCAGGCGCGGCCAATCCGCGGCAGCGGCGCGCATCAGGATGGCGTCGGCGATGCTGGCCGGGGTGTCGCGCCGTACCGTACCGCCACAGCCGCGGCAGAACAGCGCCGCCGCCCGCGCCATCAGCAGCTTGAGGTGGTCGTTCAGCTCGGTCATGGTGCCAACGGTGGAGCGCGAGGTACGCACCGGGTTGGTCTGGTCGATGGCGATGGCCGGCGGAATGCCCTCGATGCTGTCGACCTGCGGTTTGTCCATGCGATCAAGAAACTGGCGCGCATACGGACTGAAGGTTTCGACATAGCGCCGCTGCCCCTCGGCATACAGCGTGTCAAACACCAGCGAGCTCTTGCCCGAACCGGACACGCCGGTCACCACCAGCAGCTCGCCGGCAGGGATGTCCAGGTTGAGGTTCTTCAGATTGTTCTGGCGCGCACCGCGAATGCGGATGGTGTTACCAAGGTAACGGCCGCTGGCGGCGGGAGATTCGGGCGGCGTGGAGGTGGTCATGACAGGGAGGTCCGGGGCTGGGTGTGGATTATCGGGCAAGTGCCGGAACATCCCGGGATCATGGGGTGAATGCGGGGTGAATGCGGGACAGCAGCGTGACAAAGCCTGGCTGAGGGCAAGGTCTGGCAGCGGCGTTTGACCGTTTGTGTTGTTGCGATGCAAAAAATTCTTTCATGTGAAAGCCGCATACTCCGCGCTTCGCCGCCCTGCGTATCCTGCAGCGACCCGTGCGATCACCACCGACCACCCGTCACATCATCATCAGGAGACACCATGATCAAACTCAACGTCAACGGACGCGCGAGGGAACTCGACGTCGAGCCGGACATGCCCTTGCTGTGGGCGCTGCGCGATGAACTCGATGTCAAGGGCCCGAAATATGGTTGCGGTATTGCGCAATGCGGCTCCTGCACCGTGCTGATCGATGGCGAGCCGGTACGTTCCTGCTCCTACCCGGTGTCGGCAGCCGCCGGCCGCAAGATCACCACCATCGAAGGTCTGGCCCAGCGCGGCCGTCCGCATCCGGTGCAGCAGGCCTGGATGGATCATGAAGTGCCGCAGTGCGGCTACTGCCAGGGCGGACAGATCCTGATGGCCGTCAACCTGCTGCAGAAGAAACCCAATCCGAGTGCTGCCGATATCGATGCGCATATGACCAACATCTGCCGTTGCGGCACCTATGCCCGCATGCATGCAGCGATCAATGCCGCCGCCAAGATGATGGGCGGCGCCAAGTCGGCCGACAAGAAAGCGTAAGGGGACACAACCATGACGACCAAACAACTCAAGACCGGCGCACCGGCTTCTGCCACCCGCCGCAGTTTCCTCAAGACCTCGGCCGCCGTCGGTGGCGGCTTGACCATCGGCTTCAATCTGCCGGCCTTCGGTCAGGGCGACAAGCCCGCTGCCGAAGTCAATGCCTGGGTGCAGGTGCGTGCCGATGACACCGTGATCATCAAGTACGCCCGCGCCGAGATGGGTCAGGGCAGCATGACCTCGGCACCGCAGCTGGTGGCCGAGGAACTGGAAGCCGACTGGAAGAAGGTCAAGATCGAATACGCTCTGGCCAACGAGCAGGTGCGCCGCAAGCGCGTCTGGGGCGATATGTCGGCCGTGGGCAGCCGCACCATTCGCAACTCGCAGGAATATCTGCGCAAGGCCGGTGCCACCGCGCGCGAAATGCTGATCGCCGCTGCTGCCCAGCAGTGGAATGTCGCGCCGGGTGAATGTGTGGCGCAAAACGGCATGGTCATCCACAAGGCCAGCAACAAGAAGCTGAGCTACGGCAAGCTGGCCGATGCCGCTGCCAAGCAGCCGGCACCGAAGGAAGTGGCACTGAAAGACCCGAAGGACTGGAAGATTGCCGGCAAGTCGATGAAGCGGCGCGACATCGAGGACACCGTCATGGGTCGTCAGCGCTACGGTATCGATGCGCAGGTGCCCGGCATGCTGTATGCCGCGGTGGCGCAATGCCCGGTGTTCGGTGGCAAGGTCAAATCGTTTGATGCCGCCAAGCTCACCAATCGTCGCGGCATCGTCAAGGTGGTGCAGGGCGAGGGTCAGCAGGGTGGTTTCGTGGCGGTGGTGGGTAACAGCTGGTGGCGCGCCAAGGAAGCGCTCAAGGATGTGGCCATCAACTGGGACGTCGGCAGCAATGGCAACGTCTCCAGTGGCAGCATCATGGAAGTGTTCAAGGCTGGTCTGGCAGCAACCGACACCGCAGTGGCACGCCGCGATGGCGATGTGACCAAGGGTTTTGCCGAAGCGGCCAAGGTGCTGGAGGCGGAGTACTTCACGCCCTATCTGGCGCACTCGACCATGGAACCGATGGGCGCCACGGTGATGATCAAGGACGGTCGGGTCGACGTCTGGGTCTCGTCGCAGAACTTCGAAGGCTCGCTGGTGAGTGCTGCAACGGCAGCCGGTGTGCCGCAGGAGAACGTGCATGTGCATCCGGTGCAGCTCGGTGGCGGCCTGGGTCGTCGCGGCGGCTCGCAGGATTTCACCCGCATGGCGACCCTGATTGCCAAGGAAATGCCCAATGGCACGCCGGTAAAAATGCTGTGGGCCAGAGAAGAGGACATGCAGCACGATTTCTTCCGTCCGGCCAGCCTGGTCAAGGTCAAGGGCGGATTGGATGCGCAGGGCAAGTTGCATGCGCTGCATATCCGCGTTGCCGCACCGTCGATCATTGCCACCTTGCTGCGGTTACCGCTCAAGGAGGGTATCGATCCCCAGGCAGTCGCTTGCTTCAACGATCACCCCTACAGCATTCCGAATTCGCTGGTGGATTACGCCCAGCGCAATACGCATGTGCCGGTAGGCTTCTGGCGTACCGTGGGTCACTCGCAAAACCCGTTCGTGCGCGAGTGCTTCATCGACGAGCTGGCCCAGGCGGCGGGCAAGGACCCGGTGGAGTTCCGTCGCGGGATGCTGGGCAAATCGCCCAGGGACTTGGGCGTTCTCAATGCCGTGGCCAAGGCTGCCAATTGGGATAAGCCTTTGCCCAAGGGCGTGTTCCGCGGCGTGGCTGAAACCGAGGGCTATGGCAGCTATACCGCTTGCGTGGCCGAGGTATCGGTCAATGATCGCAATGAGGTGCGCATCCATCGGATCGTCATTGGTATCGACTGCGGTTATGTGGTCAACCCCGATAACGTCAAGGCACAGCTCGAGGGCAGCGTGGCGCATGGCCTGACTGCAATTCTGTGGGGTGAGAACACCGTCAAGGAAGGTCGCATGGAGCAGTCGAACTTCCATGACTACCGCATGATGCGTCTGAACGAGATGCCCAAGGTCGAATGCGTGCTGGCGCCCTCCGGTGGCTTCTGGGGCGGCGTGGGCGAACCAGCGCAGGCACCGCTGGCTCCTGCGCTGGTGAATGCGATCGTCGCTGCCACCGGTGGCAAGCGCGTCCGTTCACTGCCGCTGAAGAACCATGGCTTCTCGCTGGTGAAAGCCTGATCGTCATACGCAAGATTGCACTGGCACTACTCTGCGCGGCTGCACTCCCCTGGGGTGCAGCCGCGCAGTCGCTTGGGCCGTGGTCCGGACAGTCGTCCGTGCTTGCCCCTCGTCCTGGTTCGGGCAACGACGCCGGTCTGCTGCCTTTCGTGGTCGATGCCACGCGGCTGGAAATCGTCCAGCCCTTGGGTGGCCTGCAGGGCGATGTGGCACGTGGCCAGGCGCTGGTGGCCAATCGCAGTGAGTCGGGCTGTGTGTTGTGTCATGGCATTCCCGGGGAACGCTTTGCCGGCAACCTCGGTCCATCCTTGGACGGTGTCGCGGCACGCTTGGCGCCGGGTCAGTTGCGTCTGCGGCTGGTCGATTCACGCTGGTTCAATCCGCAGTCACTGATGCCTTCGTATTACCGCCTTGAAGGCTTGCAGCGGGTTGCGCCACAGCGTCAGGGCCAACCGGTGCTGACGCCGCAGCAGCTCGAAGACGTTCTCGCTTGGTTATTGACATTGAGGTAAATAAGTGAATAAAAACAAACACTTACACGAAGACTGCGGGGTCGGCGTGGATCTCGCGCGGCGGCGCATGGCAGGGGTTGCCGGTGTGGGGTTGATAGCGGCCAGTGCTGCCACGCTTTGGCCATTGCGTACGGCGCAGGCGCAGAGCGCGGTGATCTACACCCCGCTCGAGACGCTGGTGGCGCCGATCACCCGTGGTGCGCGCTTGCAGCGCGGACGGGTGCGACTCGAGCTGCCTATCCTGGCCGAGAACGGTAACGCCGTACCGTTGCGGGTGTCGGTCGACAGCCCGATGACGCAGGCCGAGCATGTGCGCAGCCTGTGGCTGTTGTCCGATCGCAATCCGGTCAAGCAGATGGCGCATTTCCGCCTTGGGCCGTGGAGCGCCCGGGCACAGATCGATACCCGGGTGCGCCTGGCCGGCAGTCAACGTGTCACGGCGCTGGCGCAATTGTCCGACGACAGTTTCTGGTTCAGCCAGGCCGACATCACGGTCACGCTGTCGGCTTGTGTGGATGGGGGCTGATGATGGCTGAATTGAATACGGCAACGCCGGCTTCGCCGGTTGTTGCGCAGCGCCCCTCGCCGGGCGCCTCCTCGGGCGCGCCCTCGGGCAATGCACGCATCCAGATTTCGCGCGGTGTGGCGGCCGGTGGTGTGCTGGAGGTGCGTCTGCTGGTGCAGCACGGCATGGAGACCGGTCATCGCCAGGATGACGTCGGCAAATTCATTGCGCGCAACATCATCCGTAATCTGCGCTGCCTTTATAACGGGGTGCAGGTGTTCGATGCCGATCTGTCCTCGGGCATCTCGGCCAATCCCTATTTCCAGTTTTTCCTGCGCGCCACGGTCAGCGGTGAACTGGTGGTGAGCTGGGTGGATGACGATGGCGTGCAAGGCGAGGCGCGACAGCGGGTGGAACTGGCGGCGTGATGAGGCCATCGCGTGCGCTGGTGACTGCGTTGTTGGGCACGCTGTTGGGCACGTTGTTGGGCATGCTCGCGCTGATGGCGGATGCCAGTGCCCAGCAGCGCGGCATCGCGCTCGACCAGCTCAAGTCCGGACGGGAGTTTCTCGGCGCGGAACTG
>CAIPUP010000044.1 GCA_903868285.1 uncultured beta proteobacterium | reverse complement strand
GGTGCCACCAGCTGTGTGTCAGAGCCGATGAAGGCGTCGTCCTCGATCACGGTGCGATGCTTGTTCACGCCGTCATAGTTGCAGGTAATCGTGCCGGCGCCGATGTTGACGCGCGCCCCGACCGTGCTGTCACCGACATAGGCCAGATGATTGGCCTTGGAGCCGAGGCCGATATCCGAGGCCTTGACCTCGACGAAGTTGCCGATATGCACCTCGTCGGCCAGCTGCGTGGCCGGACGAATGCGGGCATACGGCCCGATACGACAACGCGCGCCGATCTCGGCCTGATCCAGATGCGAGAAGGCCTCGACCCGCGTGCCCGCACCAATGCGCACATCGCGCAATACGCAGTTGGGCCCGATGCTGACGCCATCGGCCAGCACCACGCTGCCCTCGAACACGGCATTGATATCAATGCTGACATCGCGTCCGCAATGCAGACTGCCACGCACATCCAGCCGCGCCGGATCAGCCAGGGCCACACCCTGCTCCAGCAACTGCAGCGCGACATTGCGTTGATGCACCCGCTCCAGTTCGGCCAGCTGCAGGCGGCTGTTCACGCCCAGCACCTCCCAGGCATCGGCCGGACTGGCCGAACACACCGGCACGCCATCGGCCACCGCCAGCGCCACCAGATCGGTGAGGTAGTACTCCTGTTGTGCATTGGCATTGGACAGGCGCGAGAGCCAGCCCGGCAGGCGATTCGGCGGTACCACCATGATGCCGGTGTTGACCTCGCGGATGGCACGCTGCGCCGCGCTGGCATCCTTGTGCTCGACGATGCGCAGGATGCTGCCAGCGGCGGCTGTTGCCGACGGCGACGAGGCTTGTGCACGTTCGATGCGGCCATAGCCAGTGGGGTCGTCCAGCATCACCGTCAGCACCGCCAGGCTGCCGCCCTGCTGACGCGACGCTTCGATCAGTCGCTGCAGGGTCTCAAGCCGCGTCAAGGGCACATCGCCATACAGCACCAGGGTCGGTGCTGCGGCATCCAGCTGCGGCACGGCCTGCTGCACCGCATGCCCGGTACCCAGTTGCGGCGACTGCAGCGCCCACTGCAACGCTGGCTGCGTCTTGGCAGCAGCCGCACGATCAAGCTCGAACGCCGCCCGCACCTGCTCGGCGCCATGGCCATGCACGATGCAGATGCGCTGCGGTTGCAAGGCACGCGCGGTGTCCAGCACATGCCCGAGCAGACTGCGGCCGGCCAGTGCATGCAGCACCTTGGGCAGATCGGAGTGCATGCGCTTGCCCTGACCGGCAGCGAGGATGACGATGTTCATCGCGGTGATATGGGATCGCTTCGGATGGCTTCGGATGGCTTCGGATCGATTCGACTTACTTCGGTACCGCGCCCTGCACGCCCTTCACATACCACTTGATGTCATGCATCCACTTGTCTTCGGCCACCTGATCCTTGGCCAGCATGACCTTGCCGGCCTGATCGACGATGGGGCCGCGCCAGATGACGAAGCTGCCATCCTTGATGCCCTGCTTGCGCGCTTCGACCAGCGCCTTGACCTCGGCCGGCAGCTTGTCCGACAGCGCCACCACGTCGATCGCACCCTCTTTCAGTCCCCACCAGTTGTGCTCGGTCTTCCAGCCACCGTCGAGCGCCTCGCGCACGGCTTTCTTGTAGTACGGCGCCCAGTTGATGATGGCCGAGGCCAGATGCGCTTCGGGCGCAAACTTGGACATGTCGCTGTCCCAGCCGAAGGCGAACTTGCCCTTCTCGTTGGCAGCCTGCACCACGGCGGTGGAGTCGGTGTTCTGCATCAGCACATCGGCACCCTGGTCCATCAGCGCCACCGCACCTTCGCGCTCCTTGCCCGGATCAAACCACTTGTTGATCCACACCACGCGGGTGGTGACTTTCGGATTCACGCTCTGCGCACCAAGCGTAAAGGCGTTGATGTTGCGCAGCACTTCCGGAATGGGCACCGAGGCCACCACTCCGAGCTTGTTGCTCTTGGTCATCTTGCCGGCGATCACGCCCACCAGATAGGCACCCTCGTAAGTGCGCGAATCATAGGTGCGCATGTTCTCGGCACTCTTGTAGCCGGTGGCATGTTCAAAACGCACGCCCTTGGTTTCTTCGGCCACCTTGAGCATGGTTTCCATGTAACCGAAGGTGGTGCCGAAAATCAGCTTGTTGCCCTGCCCCACCAGATCGCGCACCACGCGCTCGGAGTCCGGACCTTCGGGCACGCTCTCGACAAAGCTGGTCTTGACGCGATCACCGAACTCCTGCTCCACCGCCTTGCGGGCGTTGTCATGGGCAAAGGTCCAGCCGGCGTCGCCGGTCGGGCCAACGTAAATGAAACCGATCTTCAGCGGATCGGGTTTGACGGCTTCGGCCTTTTTCTCGTCGGCCTTCTTGGCATCATCTTTGGATCCGCAACCAGCAAGCGCCACTGCGGTAGCCAGCAAGGCCGCCAGCAGGGCGCGACGGGACAGGGCATTCAACATGGAGAACTCCGTCAGAGAGAATGTCAGGGGAAATTTCGCGGGGAGGTGCAATACGGCCTGGTGATTCCGGATACAGCACAGAACACGTCCACAACAAGCGCAGACCGCGGGCGCAATTATGCAACACGCCCCGTGCAGCTACTGCCCGGGCGTGAACGGTCTGCCGAGCGAGGCCGGCATATTGCGCTGTATCCAGACCGGGTTACGCGAAATCAGCGCCAGCACCAGGATGGTGGCCAGATACGGCAGCATCGACAACAGTGCCGAGGAAATCTCCACCCCGATGCTCTGCAGATGGAACTGCAACAGCGTCACGCCACCGAACAGATAGGCACCGATCACCACCCGCGATGCGCGCCAGGTGGCAAACGGGGTCAGTGCCAGCGCGATCCAGCCGCGTCCGGCCACCATGCCCTCGACCCACATCGGGGTGTAGATCACCGACAGATAGGCGCCGGCCAGGCCACAGCAGGCACCACCGAAACACACCGCTGCCAGACGCACACGCCGCACCGGCAGGCCCAGGGCATGCGCCGACTCGGGCGACTCACCCACTGCACGCAAGGCCAGTCCGGCACGGCTGCGCTGCAAGAACACCCCGATGAGCAATGCCAGCAGCAGCGCCAGATACACCGCCCAGTGCTGACGAAACAGCGCCGGGCCGAACCAGGGCAGATCGCTCAGCCATGGAATGCCCGTCAAGGGCAGACGCGGCAGATTGCGACTGACATAGTCGATGCCGACAAAGGCCGACAGCCCGCCACCGAGCAAGGACAGCGCCAGGCCGGTGGCGTACTGATTGGTGTTGAGATAGATCGCGAACACGCCAAACAACAGTGCTGCCAGCGCACCGGCCAGCGCACCACCGGCCAGGGCCAGGACATCGCTGCCCGTGGCCAGTGCCAGCGCAAAGCCGGCCACGGCGGCCAGCAGCATCATGCCTTCGGCGCCCAGATTGACCACCCCGGCGCGTTCGTTCACCAGCAAGCCCAGCCCGGCCAGCAACAGCGGCGTACCGGCACTGAGGGTCGCGGCGATCAGCGTCGAGAGCAGTGCTAAGTTATTGATTTCATTCATTTTTTTAGACCACGCGCCGGAGCCGGTAGAGGATCAGCGCATCACAGGCCAGCAGGCTGAACAGCAGCACGCCCTGGAACACCCCCGACAGCGCATTCGGCAGTCCCAGTCGCGACTGCGCCAGTTCACCGCCGATGAAGAACATCGACAGCAACAAGCTGGCCAGCACGATGCCCAGCGGATGCAGCCGTCCGACAAAGGCCACGATGATGGCGGCAAAGCCATAGCCGGCCGAGACATAGGGGGTGAGCTGACGCAGCGGCCCGGCGGCTTCGAAGGCACCGGCCAGGCCGGCGGCCGCACCGGAGATCAGCAGTGAAGTCCATAGCGCCCGACGTGCCGAATAGCCGGCATAGCGTGCCGCCTGGGGTGCCAGCCCGGCGACTTGCAGCGCATGGCCGGCACGGGCGCGGAACATGAACAGCCAGGCTGCCAGTGCCGCCAGCAGCGCCACCACAAAGCCGATATGCAGGCGCGTGCCCTCGATCAATTTGGGCAGCACGCTGGCGGCAGAAAAGCGTGGCGTTTGCGGAAAATTGAAGCCAGCCGGATCTTTCATCGGGCCGTATACCAGCCAGGCCAGCAACAACTGCGCTACGTACACCAGCATCAGACTGACCAGAATTTCATTGGCATTGCAGCGATCACGCAGCCAGGCAACGATGCCAGCCCAGGCCATGCCACCGAGCATGCCGGCCAGCAGCAACAAGCTGATTAGCCCGACGCTGCCCAACGACGCCAGATCAAGCAGTGCCACCCAGCCAGCGCAGATCGCGCCCAGCAGGAACTGTCCCTCGGCACCGATGTTCCAGACGTTGGCACGAAAGCCGATGGCCAGGCCCAGCGCGCACAACATTAAGGGCGTGGCCTTCAACGCCAGCTCGGACAGCGCATAGGCATTGCGCAGTGGTTCGACAAAAAATACCGCCAGACCCTGCCACGGATTTTTACCCAGCATGGCAAACAGCATGGCTGCGATCACGGCGGTCAGCAGCAAGGCCAGCAAGGGCGAAGCCCAACGCATCCAGGCTGTGGCAGCAGGACGGCGTTCGATGCGCCAGACCCCAAGCTGGCTGCGCATGGGCTCAAGCAGCATGTTGTGTTTCCTCCCACAGCCCGCTCATCCAGCGTCCGAGGCGCTCCAGCGTCATCTGCGCCGTGGGCACGACCGGCGAGAGCCGACCACCGGCCATCACCTGCAAGCGATCACTCAGCGCGAACAGTTCATCCAGGTCTTCGGACAGCAACAGGATCGCCACACCCGCGTAGCGCAGCGCCAGCAGTTCGCTGCGTAACTGCGCCGCTGCACCGACATCCACACCCCAGGTCGGTTGCGCCAGCAACAGGATGCGCGGTGCCGCGCTGACTTCACGCCCGACGATGTACTTCTGCAAATTGCCACCCGAGAGGCTGCGCGCCTGGGCTTGCACCCCGGCCGCACGCACGCCGAACCGCTGCATCACCGCGGCCGCCATGGCTGCCATGCCGGCCGGTCGCAACCAGCCGTGACGCAGCGTGTCGGGCCCGGCGCGGGTCAGCAAGACGTTCTGCGACAAGCTGTGCTCGGGTACGGTGGCATGGCCAAGGCGCAGCTCCGGCACATAGCGCAGACCGCGCTGGCGCAACGAAGCCGGGCCGGCACCGCCCAGCGCCTCGCCATCGATGCGCAGCATGCCCGCTGCAACGCGACGGTCTTCCCCCGATAGCGCTGCCATCAGCGCTTGCTGGCCATTGCCCGAAACACCGGCGATGCCAAGAATTTCTCCGGCATATAACTCGAGACTGATGGCATGCAGGGCCACCGCGAAATCCTGCGCTGGCGGCAAACGCAGCTGATGCAGCGACAGTCGCAATGCGCCACGATTGCCGGTACGGTCATGTAGGGCGGCGGGCGCAGCACCAATCATCAGCGTCGAGAGTTGCGATTCACTGCACTGGCGCGGATCGACCTCGCCCACCACTTTGCCGGCACGCAGCACGGTGCAGCGACTGCACAGGCGACGGATTTCATCCAGCTTGTGGCTGATGTAGAGGATGGCGCAGCCCTCGGCCGCCAACTGGCGCAAGGTGACGAACAAACTGTCCACCGCCTGCGGTGTCAGCACCGAGGTTGGTTCATCCAGAATCAGCAATCGCGGCGAACCCAGCAGCGCACGGGTCAGTTCCACCCGCTGGCGTTCGCCCACCGAGAGCGACTGCACCGGCCGGTCGGCATCGAGCTGCAAACCATAGCTGGCGGTGATGGCCTCGAATCGCTGCCGCAGTGGCGTCAGGCTGTGATCTGGCGACCAACCCGCGGGCAAACCCAATGCAATGTTCTCCAGCACGCTCAGGCTGTCGAACAGCGAAAAATGCTGGAACACCATGCCGATGCCCAGCGCGCGCGCTGCTTGCGGTGAAGCCAGCTGCACCGGCTGTCCCTGCCAGCGCATCGAGCCCGCATCCGGGCGCAACAGCCCGAAGATGATTTTCATCAGCGTGCTCTTGCCGGCACCGTTCTCGCCCAGCACAGCATGAATCTCGCCGGCACGGACGCACAGATCAATGCCGTCATTGGCGCGCACCGGCTGCGGCTCGGCCGGAAAAATTTTCTCGATGCCCTGCAGTTGCAGCAGTGGCGGGCCTCCTGTGGAGCGATCGTCCGACATCAGTGCCCCGGGTACTGGCACAAAGCATGCACCGGCAGGCCAGCCTGCAACAGGCGCTGCGAGCCGCCCAGATCCGGCAGATCGATCAGCACCGCGCACTCCACCACGCTGGCCTGCAAGCGTTGCAGCAGTTTGCAGGCGGCCAGCATGCTGCCGCCGGTGGCGATCAGATCGTCCACCACCAGGACACGCGCACCTGGCAAGCAGGCATCGGCATGGATCTGCAGCGTGGCAGTACCGTATTCGAGCGCATAGTCTTCGCTCAGGGTGTCAAACGGCAGCTTGCCTTGCTTGCGTATCGGGATGAAACCCACACCCAGGGCATGCGCAATCACCGCGCCGAGAATGAATCCGCGCGCATCGATACCGGCCACTTGCTGTACGCCAGCAGTGCGGTAACGCGCCACAACATAGTTCACCAGTTGCGCGAAGACGCGGGCATCGGCCAGCAGCGGCGTGATGTCACGAAACATCACACCTTTGACCGGCCAGTCGGCAACCGTGCGCAGGTGCTGCGCAATCAGGGCCTGCACCGTCGCCAGTGTTGGTGCCGGTGTAGCGTCGCTGGTCAGTGCGGGTTGCAAAGCCTGAGCACTCGTCGAGGCTTGCGATGCGCC
>CAIPUP010000043.1 GCA_903868285.1 uncultured beta proteobacterium | reverse complement strand
TAATGGCAGACACCGACAGTTTTGGACCCGGCTAGCGGGATACGACCTGGCCGGGACCTTAGGGCTCTTGGATCCACCCGTAAACCGGGTGGTTGCGCTTAACGTCCCGTGACGCAGGGGACCTCGAAACTATACACGTAAATTCTAGGTCACGCAAGCGACCACCGAATTTAATTTCAAACAGCTTCCGCCTTGGTTAGCAATTTCGACACCCGCCAAGATTTGGTGCGCGACAGTGGTCGGCATTCCTCGATCGCGACCAGGTCTCCCTCGCGGCACTCGTTGGAAGCGTCATGCGCGTGATACTTCTTCGACAGCTTGATGATTTTGCCGTACAAAGGATGGGTCACCTTACGCTCGACCAACACTGTGACAGTCTTGTCCATCTTGTCACTGACAACGCGGCCCGTCAGCACGCGCTGATTGGTTTCTTTTTGCTGGCTCATTTTGTTTGACCCTTCTCGGTCAGGAGCGTACGTACGCGCGCGATATCGCGACGAACTTTCCGGATCTGGCTGGTGTTGGTCAACTGCTGGGTACCCTTTTGCATACGCAGCGAAAACTGCGCCCTGAGCAAATCCTGCAGTTCCTTATCGAGAGCCGGTTTATCTTTAGCTCTGAGTTCAGTGGCTTTCATGAATCACCTCTTATTGCCGTACAGGCTCAGGAGCCAACTTGGCGGAATACAAACGTGGTGCGTAACGGTAATTTGGCAGCTGCCAGCGCAAACGCAGCACGTGCCGTGGATTCGTCAACACCGTCCATTTCATACAGAACTTTGCCAGGCTGGATTTCAGCCACGAAATACTCCGGGTTACCTTTACCATTACCCATCCGAACTTCTGCGGGTTTCTGGCTTATCGGTTTGTCGGGGAAAATTCGGATGAAAACGCGACCGCCTCTCTTAATATGTCGCGTCATCGCACGTCGAGCCGCTTCAATCTGGCGCGCAGTGAGACGTCCACGGGTGGTCGCTTTTAAGCCAAACTCGCCAAAGGACACCTTGGCGCCGCGCGTGGCGATGCCTCGGTTTCTACCCTTTTGCTGCTTGCGGTATTTGGTCCGTGATGGTTGCAGCATTGCTCTGTCTCCTTACTGCGCTGTCTCGCCCGAATCGGACGGACCTTCGGTCTTCTTGCGGGCAACACGCTTTACAGCGGTCTTGGGCTTTTCCGTCTCGGCAACAGACGTTTCTCCAGTGGCGGCAGTTGCAGCTTTACGCGGCGCTCGCTTGGCAGGCGCCTTGGGACGCTCAGCATCTCCCGCCTTCAGATCTGCACCCGCAGGGTTACGTGGACGACGCTGCGCTGGTGTTTCATCGGCAGCCTGGGCGTTCGCAGGCTGCTCATTTCTTGCCAGAACATCACCTTTGTAGACCCAGACCTTGACCCCAATAATCCCATAGGTGGTCTTGGCTTCGGAAACGCCGTAGTCGATATCGGCACGCAGCGTATGCAAGGGCACTCTCCCCTCGCGATACCACTCGGTACGCGCAATCTCGATGCCGTTCAAACGTCCTGCGCTCATGATCTTGATACCCTGGGCACCAAGCCGCATCGCATTCTGCATCGCGCGCTTCATAGCACGGCGAAACATGATGCGCTTCTCCAATTGCTGAGTTATCGAATCAGCAATCAATTGCGCATCAATTTCGGGCTTGCGGATTTCCTCAATATTCACATGCACCATCTGCACACCCAGCAAACGGCGCAGATCGGCCTTGAGGATTTCAATGTCCTCGCCTTTCTTACCGATGACGACGCCAGGGCGTGAGCTGTGGATGGTGATACGCGCATCCTTAGCCGGGCGCTCGATGATCACGCGCCCAACCGACGCATGCGCGAGCTTCTTCTTGAGATATTCGCGAACCTTGAGGTCCTCAATCAGCATGCCAGCAAAATTCTTGTCATTGGCAAACCAACGCGAAGTCCAGTTCTTGTTGACCGCTAGCCGAAACCCGGTCGGATGAATCTTCTGTCCCATGTTCTTCCCTTAAGCCTTTGCAGCTGCGGCAGCAGCGCGGCGAACCGAGCGAGGAACCGCCGGCACTTTCTTGTCTTCATCACCGACGAAAACGTAGATGTGGCAGGTTTGCTTATGAATCTTTGCACCACGCCCCTTGGCACGGGCATGAAAGCGTTTAATCACAGCCCCCTGCTCAACAAATATTCGCTTCACCTTCAATTCATCGATATCGGCGCCGTCGTTATGTTCCGCATTGGCGATCGCCGACTCAAGAACCTTCTTGATGATTCTTGCCCCCTTCTTAGGACTGAATGCCAAAACATTGAGCGCCTTGTCGACGGGCAGACCACGAATCAGATCCGCAACTAGCCGACCTTTTTGCGCGGAGAGACGAACACCG
>CAIPUP010000042.1 GCA_903868285.1 uncultured beta proteobacterium | reverse complement strand
TGCGTGCGCAGCGTCGATGATCCGCACCTCACGCAGTGGCTTGCGCGCGTGGCGCAGCTACAACCTGCACCAGCGTTGTTTCCGGTGGTGGAGCGGCGCTGCGACAGTTTCTCGCAGTGGTGGACGCGTACCACACGTGGAATCAAGCGCGCCGACGAGTTGCTGAAGATCTAGTCTTTCGATCCGCGCCTTACTGCGCTTTAGTTGGCACCAAGCCGCAGCAAGGCAGCGGCGGCGTCCCGATTGCCGCGCCCGGCCGCATTGCGGTACCAGCGCAGGGCTGCTTCCCGATCCTGGCTTACCCCCAGTCCTTGCTCGAACAGATTGCCAAGCCGGTATTGGGGAATGGCGTCGCCGGCCTCGGCGGCCAGCCGCCACCACTGTGCCGCCAGCGCCGCATCCTGCACCACGCCGGTGCCCGCAAAGTGGATATTCCCAAGATTGTGCTGCGCCAGCACGTGGCCACGGTCTGCCGCCCGCCGATACCAGGAGGCTGCTTCTGCGGCATCGACAGGCTTGCCCAAACCTTCGGCTCAGGCGGTGCCCAGCAGGAATTCGGCTTCGGCCTGGCCCTGGCGGGCCAGTTGCTCGACTGCGGAAATCACGCTCGCCGCCAAAGTCTCGGCACGGGCTTTGTCGGCTGGATAGGTCATGCGGCCGGTCGAGTACACGCGCGCCAGCCACATCACCGAAAGCGCATCACCATCGGCGGCAGCGCGTTCAAGCAGTGAGCGGGCACGCACATCGTCAACTGTGCCGGTTTCGCCGGTATACCAGCGGCTGGCTTCGACCAGTGCGGGATCGAGTGCCGCAGGATCGACCACCGCAGGAGTGGCACATGACACCAGCGCCAGTGCCAGCAGCAAGGCCGGCAATGGTTGCCTGGTACTGTCTGATCGGGTGTAGCCAGCTGCTTTGCACATCTTTGCAGACCTTGAGAGCCTGCAGGAAGAGCAGGTACCAGCGACAATGCATTCAAGAAGCGTGCCGCAGGATAGCTTCAATGCCCGCCAACCCACTCCAACTGCCTGCTCAAAACGCCAGCTTGATACCTGCGCTCAGCTGGTGCTCGGTGCCTTCGTCGGCACCGATACGGGCGCCGTAGTTGAGCCACCAGTTGAGCTTGTCGCTCTGCAGCTCCGTCAATGTCAGCGACACTTCGGTGTAGTCCTGCGCCAGGGTAGACACTGTCAGCGACTGCGACGCCATCGCGTGATTGGCACTGGCAAGTTTCGCGGTAGTGGTGAGGGTGTCATCAGCGTTCTGCTCATGCCATAGCACGCGCAACACGCCGCGCAGGTTGCCCATCGCCATTGCTGCTTCACCACCCATATGACCAAAAGCCTTGTCGCTGTCACTGGCAGCTACTGTGAGGTTGCTGCCACTGGCGCCGGTTTCGGTGTAGTTGTCGATGTCGGTGCTGAGCCATTGCACCCCAACCACCGGACCCAGCCGCAAGGCGCCGGTCTCGAACAGGTAACCGGCTTCAGCTGACAACAGCGTACTGTTGCCGCGCGTGTTGCCGGTGGCGGTGAGACCATAGGCTGCCGGGCGCATGATGTTGTCGAAATCGAGATTGCCGCCCGAGGCTGCTACGTTGACGAACACATTCGGAGTTGTGTACGAGCCATAAGCCGTCAACTGAAAGCTCTCATTGTCGGCGCCGTACATGCCGGCCAGACGGGAATCACCGCTGAAATAGCCGGCCGCAATGCCCACCAGGATGTTGTCTTCGGGTATGGCATCAAGGCCCACCGTGAACTGGGTGCCGTGTAAACGCGGCATGAAACCATCTTCGTCACGCGAGCGACCGCTGACGTTGAGCCATACCGATTGTTGCACCTCGGTGTGACGCAAGGCAGTGAGATGCTGATTGATGGCGTCGGTGCTGGTAGTGGCCATGTCGCGTGCCGTCAGTTCATTGATGCCGAGTGAGACCGGTGCCGTGGTGTTCAATGCCTGCAGATGCTGCGAATCGACATAGGTTGGC
>CAIPUP010000041.1 GCA_903868285.1 uncultured beta proteobacterium | reverse complement strand
GCTGGTATCGGCCAGCACCGAGGCATAGTCGGCATAGGCTTGGCCACCGAGCTGCGCGCAGAGTGCCTCAGCCTCAGCGGCTTGCAGTGAGCAGATGCCGCCCAGCGCGATGCGATCGGGCGTGCGCCGGGCCTCGGCATGTGCCGCGCGGGCCAGTTCACTGCCCCACCAGCCGCTACCGACGATGACGATTTTGAGCATGGGAGGTCCTTATTGGCTGGTATTGGGGGAGAGCCGTGGTTGTTGATCCTGCATCAAAGCTCGGCCATGAATCGTCATGCAGTTTATTCCCGGTTGCATTGACGTCCCCCGCCCCAGCCCTGACAATCCGTCGGTTTCCTAGGAGGGGGCAGTATGAGCATACGCAGCTATCTGAGGGCGGCGCCGCATGTGCAGGTACCGATTATCGACCTCGGTCCTTGCCTGCGCGACGAACCTGGCGCACTGGAATTGACCGCCACCGCCTTGCGTGAGGCCAGCGAGGACCTGGGCTTTTATTTCATTGTCAATCACGGCGTGACGCAGTCGCTCATTGACCGCGTGTTTGCCGAGACGGCGCGCTTTCATGCGCTGCCGCTGGAGCGCAAGCTGTCGGTGCGCGTTACCGACAAGGTGGTGGGTTATCTGCCCGAGGGCGGGCAACGACAGCGCACCTCGAAGTACGCCCGCAGCGACCATCCCGATACCAGTTCCTCGTATTACATCCGGCAGGAATTCGCGCCCGATCATCCCGACCGCCTGGCCGGCAAGCCCTGGGTGTTCGAGAACAAATGGATTTCCGATTTGCCCGGTTTTCGCGACACCATGCTGGAGTATTACCAGGCCATGACCGGTCTGGTGTCGCAAATTCTGCGGGTGCAGTCGGTGGCGCTGGGATTGTCACCCGATTATTTGCCACAGCATCCGGCGTTTGCGCCGGGTGTCTACAACCTGCGTCTGCTGCATTACCCGCCGCGTGAGCGCACCCTGGACGGGCAATTCGGCATCGGACCGCATACCGACTATGGTCATCTCACCATCCTGGCGCAGGGCGGCGTGCCCGGACTGGAGATACTCACCCGGGATGAAACCTGGATCGAGGCACCGGCGCTGCCCGGGCATCTGCTGGTCAACAACGCCGATCTGTGCAGTCGCTGGACCAATGATCGTTTTCGCTCGGCACCGCATCGGGTCATCAACAAGACTGGCGATACGCGCTATTCAATTCCGTTTTTCACTGCCACTCGTTCGGATGTGGTGCTGGAATGTCTGCCTACCTGCCACGGTCCAGGCAATCCGCCGAAATATCCGCCGATCACAGCGGGCGAGTATTTCGCCGCCATCAATCGCCGCAACTATGACGTGTTGCGCGTCGATCAGGTTCCAGAGGATGTGACACGCTAGTGTTCCGGACAAATCGGAAGCGAAGTCTGTTCAGCAAGGGGGAGAACATCATGTTGCACATAAGCGTTAGGTGGTGGTTGCCATTGATCGTGATGTTGTTGGGACTTGGCCTTGCGCCATCGTCCTGGGCCCAGAGTGGCTATCCATCACGTCCGGTGCGTATCATCGTACCGCTGCCGCCGGGCTCCACGCTCGATCTGATGGCGCGTGCGGTATCGCAGTCGATCGGCCCGACTTTGGGTCAGCCGATCATCGTCGAGAATCGTATCGGCGCCAATGGCACTATCGCCATGGAGGCCTGTGCCAAGGGCGGTAGCGACGGCCATGTGATGTGTTTGCCGGACGGCAACATCATGACGCTCAATCCTTTTGCGTATGCCAAGTTGCCCTACGACCCGCTGGAGTTCACGCCGATCATCCACATTGGTGACTTCGAGCAATCGATTTCGGTCAATAGCGCGGTGCCGGCCAAGAACATGAAAGAGCTGATCGACTATGCGCGTGCACGCCCCGGGCAGGTCACCTGGGGTTCGGGCGGACGCGGCTCGACCATGCATCTGTATCTGGAGTGGATACAGGCCAAGACCGGGGTGAAGTTCAATCACATTTTGTACAAGGGCCCGCCCGATCTGGCGCGCGCCCTGGCCTCGGGTGAGGTCGAGGCCACCAATCTTTCCAGCTCCACCGTTGGCCCGTTGGTGAAAGACGGCAAGGTGCGCATGATTGCGCTGATCTCGGGCAAGCAGCGTTCGCAATACGCGGGTGATACGCCTACCTTCGCCGAGCAGGGCTACGAGCTGGATTTTCGCAACTGGCTGGCGCTGTTTTTTCCCAAGGGGGTATCACCCGAGATCGTGCGGCGATGGAACAGTGACGTGAACCGCCTGCTCGCCGACAAGGCGTTTGTCGACCGGGTGATGGCAGCGCTGGCACTGACGACCGCCGGTGGCAGTCCGGAGGACCTGGCGGTGTT
>CAIPUP010000040.1 GCA_903868285.1 uncultured beta proteobacterium | reverse complement strand
CAACCGGCGACAACACCGTCACGGCGAACTTGCCGGCACGTCTGATCGTATTGCCCGAGACCGCGTTGCCGCGTCTGCTCGATGCCATTGACCCGGCCTATCTGGAGGCGCTGCGCGAGCGCCTGCGTGCGGCCAATGCCGACGCCCTGATCGGTGTGCCGCTGCGCGATCGCGCCGGTCAGTTCTACAACGCGAGCTTCAGCCTGGGCCGCAGCCCGACGCAGTTCTATGCCAAGTCGCATCTCGTGCCACTGGGCGAATTCGTGCCGCCGGAGTTCGCCTGGATCCTGCATGTGATGTCGATTCCGCTGTCGGACTTCTCGCCGCCACCGCACACGCTGCAACCATTGCAACTGGCCGGGCAGCAAGTGGCAGTGAACATCTGCTACGAGGATGCCTTTGGCGAAGAAATCATTCGCCAGCTGCCGCAAGCAACGCTGCTGGTGAACCAGTCCAATGTCGCCTGGTTCGGACAGTCGCTGGCGCCGGCGCAACATCTGCAGATCGCGCGCCTGCGCGCCGCCGAGACGGGCCGGCCGATGCTGCGTGCCACCAATACCGGCGTCACCGCACTGATCGATCATCGCGGCCGGGTCAGCGCGCAACTGCCGGGCTATCAGCAGGCGGTGTTGCGCGGCCTGGTGCAAGGGCGCAGCGGCAGCACACCCTATGTGCGCTGGGGCAATCTGCCGGTGTTGCTGATGGCGGGGCTGATGCTGCTGGCAGCACTGTGTCTGCCGGCAGTGATGGCGAAGTTAGCCGCGAGATCGCGGGCAGTAACGTAGCCAAGCCGTTAAAATTCGCGCTGTAGAGGAACTGGCGCAACATCCCTGCCGCACCGATTCACTGTTCGCACACCAGCCTTCCGCAAGCCCTGAACAAGCCACACATCAGCCACACATCAGCCACACATCTGCCCCACACAAGCGCCCGCCATGCTCACCTTCCAGCAAGTCATTCTTACCCTGCAGCAGTACTGGGACCGCCAGGGCTGCGCCCTGCTGCAGCCCTATGACATGGAGGTCGGTGCCGGCACCTCGCACACCGCCACCTTCCTGCGCGCCATCGGACCGGAGCCCTGGAAGGCGGCCTATGTGCAGCCCTCGCGCCGGCCCAAGGATGGCCGCTATGGCGAGAACCCGAACCGCTTGCAGCATTACTACCAGTACCAGGTGGTGCTCAAGCCGGCGCCGTCGAACATTCTCGAGCTGTATCTGGGCTCGCTCGAAGCGCTGGGCTTTGATCTGAAACAGAACGACATCCGCTTTGTCGAGGACGACTGGGAGAACCCCACCCTGGGCGCCTGGGGTCTGGGCTGGGAGGTCTGGCTCAATGGCATGGAGGTGACCCAGTTCACCTACTTCCAGCAAGTCGGTGGCATCGACTGCCGACCCATCACCGGCGAGATCACCTACGGCCTGGAGCGGCTGGCCATGTATCTGCAAGGGGTGGACAACGTCTACAAGCTGCAATGGACCGAGCAGCTGAGCTATGGCGATGTCTACCTGCAAAACGAGCAGGAGCAGTCGGCCTACAACTTTGAGCACAGCGACGTCGAATTTCTGTTTACCGCCTTTGGCGCGCATGAAAAGCAGGCGCAGTACCTGATGCAGCAGCAGCTGGCGCTGCCGGCCTATGAACAGGTACTCAAGGCGGCGCACACCTTCAACCTGCTGGATGCGCGCGGCGCCATCAGCGTGACCGAACGGGCCGCCTATATCGGCCGCATCCGCAATCTGGCGCGCAGCGTGGCGCAGAGCTATTACGACAGCCGAAAGCGGCAGGGCTTTCCCATGGCACCGCGTGCCTGGGTGGAGCAGTTACAACAAATCGAACTGGCGGCAGCGGCCGGCAGCAAGGCGGCCTGAATGAGCACTGCAATGCGCACTGCAACCCAAACGCTGCTGGTGGAACTGTTCGTCGAGGAACTGCCACCCAAGGCGCTGTCAAAACTCGGCGAAGCCTTTGCCAACGGTCTGCTGCACAGCCTGCAAAGCCAGGGGCTGACCAGCAGCGATACGCAGCTGCGCAGCTATGCCTCGCCGCGTCGCCTGGCGGCGCAGATCACTGGCGTACCAGCGCAAGCCCCCGCGCGTCAGCTGCAACAAAAACTCATGCCGGTGAGCGTGGCGCTGGATGCGCAGGGTCAGGCCACCCCGGCCCTGCTGAAAAAACTACAGGCCCTGGGCCTGGACAGCACAGTGCTGCCGCAGCTGCGACGGGCCCAGGATGGCAAGGCAGAGACACTGTTCCATGATCACACCCAGCCCGGCATCAGCCTTCGCGACGGGCTGCAGCAAGCGCTGCAAGAGAGCATCGTCAAACTGCCGATCCCGAAAGTCATGAGCTATCAGCTGGAACAGGGCTGCGAGCTGCCGGGCTGGAGCAGCGTGAGCTTCGTGCGGCCGGCGCACGGACTGATCGCGTTGCATGGCAGTGACATCGTCGAGATCGAAGCACTCGGTCTGCAGGCCGGACGCACCACGCAAGGCCATCGCTTTGAAGCGCGCCAGGCGACTATCGACATTGCCCACGCCGACGACTATGCACAACGCTTGCGCGAGGATGGTGCGGTGATCGCCAGTTTTGCCGAACGCCGCGACGAAATCACGCGCCAACTGCAAGCCGCGGCACAAGCGATCGGCGGCGGCGTCAAGGTCATCGAGGATGCCGCGCTGCTGGATGAGGTGACGGCACTGGTCGAGCGCCCGACGGTGATGGTGTGTCAGTTCGATCAGGTCTTTCTGAACGTGCCGCAGGAATGCCTCATCCTGACCATGAAGGCCAACCAGAAATACTTTCCGCTGCTGGATGCGCAGGGCAAGCTCAGTCATCACTTCTTGCTGGTGAGCAATATCAACCCGGCCGACCGCAGCGCGGTGATTGGTGGCAACGAACGGGTGGTGCGTCCGCGTCTGGCCGATGCGCGCTTTTTCTTTGACCAGGATCGCAAGAAAACACTCGAATCGCGCGTGGCCGGTCTGGACAAGGTGGTCTACCACAACAAGCTCGGCACCCAGGCCGCGCGCATGCAGCGCGTCTGCAGCATCGCTGCAGCGATTGCCGGCAGCATCGACGCGACACCCGACGCGACACCCGACGCGACACCCAACGCAACTCTCGTGGCACAGGTCACGCAGGCCGCGCGCCTGGCCAAGACCGACCTGCTGACCGACATGGTGGGCGAGTTCCCCGAACTGCAGGGCATCATGGGCGGCTACTACGCCCGGCATGATGGCCTGCCCGAGGCAGTGGCGGTGGCGATCGAGGATCACTACAAGCCGCGCTTTGCCGGCGATGCCCTGCCGCGTAATCGCGTGGCGCTGGTGGTGGCGCTGGCCGACAAGCTGGAGACCCTGGTCGGCATGTTCGGCATCGGCAATCTGCCCAGCGGCGACAAGGATCCGTTCGCGCTGCGCCGACATGCCTTGGGGGTGGACCGCATGCTGGTGGAGAGCGATCTGCCACTGCAGATCCTGCCGCTGATCGATCGCGGCATCGAGGCCTTCGCACCCGGCCTGCTGTCACTGCCGGCAGAAAAAATCCGTGATGAACTGAGCCAGTTTCTGCTCGACCGGCTGCGTGGCTATTTCCGCGACCAGGGCTATGCGGTACAAAACATCGAAGCGGCACTGGCCGCCGGTACGCTGCAGCACTGGGCTGACATCCCGCACCGGCTGGCAGCGCTGAAGGTATTTGCCGGCCTGGCGGAGGCGCCGGCCCTGGCCGCTGCCAACAAGCGCATCGGCAATATCCTGAAAAAAGCCGAGCTGGCTGCCAGCGGCAGTCATCAACACATCGACACCAGGCTGCTGCAGGAAACGGCCGAGCAGCAACTGCATGCGGCGATGCAAACCGCCTTGCCGCAGGCCGATGCGCAGTTCGCCGCCGGTGACTACACCGCCGCGCTGCAAACGCTGGCGGCACTGCGTGCGCCAGTGGACAGTTTTTTCAATGATGTGATGGTCAACGCCGATGATGTCGCGGTACGCAATAACCGTCTGGCGCTGCTGCATGTGCTGCACCAGAGCATGAATCGCGTTGCCGACCTGTCGCGGCTGGCAGCATGAAGCTGGTCATTCTCGATCGCGATGGCGTGATCAATTTCGACAGCGATCACTACATCAAGAGCACCGATGAGTGGCGCCCGATACCGGGCAGCATCGAGGCCATCGCGCGCCTGACCCAGACCGGTCATCATGTGGTGGTCGCCACCAATCAGTCGGGTGTCGGGCGCGGGCTGTTCGACATGGCCACGCTCAATGCCATGCATGCCAAGATGCATCGGCTGGTCAGCCAGTGTGGCGGACGTATCGATGCGGTGTTCTATTGCCCCGACACCGATCTGTCGCAGTCGCTGTGTCGCAAGCCGATGCCGGGGATGTTCCATGCCATTGCCGAGCGCTTCAACACGCCGCTGACCGGCGTACCGGCCATCGGTGATGCGCTGCGCGATCTGCAGGCGGCCCACAGCGCTGGTGCAAAACCGATGCTGGTGCTCACCGGCAAAGGCGAGAAGACCCGCGCCGCAGGCGGACTGCCACCAGGCACCACCGAGCATGCCGATCTGGCTGCGGCGGTTGATGTGCTGCTTTGCTGAGAGCTGCCATGAACCTGATCCGCTCCTTGTTGTTTACCCTGGCCATGGTGTTGATCACGCCGCCATTCGCCTTGCTGGTGCTGCTGTTCGCCTGGCTGCCACGCCTGCCACGCTATCGTCTGATCAGCGGCTGGGCCCGCATCATGCTGTGGCTGGCACGGGTGCTGCTGGGCATCCGGCATGAGGTGATCGGTCTGGAGCATCTGCCCAATTCGCCCTCGGTGATTCTGTCCAAGCATCAGTCGGCCTGGGAGACGATGGCGTTTCAGGTGCTGTTCCCGCCACAGGCCTGGGTGCTCAAGCGCGAGCTGCTGTGGATTCCGTTTTTCGGTTGGGGACTGGCGCTATTCAGCCCGATCGCCATCGACCGCAGCAGTCGCACCGAAGCCTTTCGCCGCCTGGTGGCAAAAGGCCGCCAGCGACTGGATCAGGGCTTCTGGATCACCATCTTTCCTGAGGGCACCCGCACCGCGCCGGGGGAATACAAGAAATACCGCATCGGTGGCGCCTGGCTGGCAGTACATGCCGGTGCCACGGTGGTGCCGGTGGCGCATAACGCCGGGCTGCTGTGGGGACGCAACGCGTTCATCAAGCGTCCCGGGGTGATCACCGTGGAAATCGGCCAGCCCATCGATACCACCGGCATGACGCCGGATGCGGTGATCAAACAAGTCGAGCAATGGATCGAAGGCCGCATGCAGACGCTTTGCCCGCAGCATGGTTCGCACCTTAGTTCGCAACTTAGTTCTCAACTAAGCTCGCAACCAACGCCGCGTCAGCCATGAATCTGCTGCAGCCCTCACTCCCCTATGCGCTGGTGCGTTCGCGACGTCGCACCATTGCCATCCATGCCAATCGCGCCGGCATCGAAGTGCGGGCGCCGCTGCGGGCCAGCCTGCGCGAGATCCATGGTTTTGTTGAAGAAAAGGCCGACTGGATTGCGCGCCGGCTGGAAGAGCTGGCGCAGGCGCCCAAGCCCTTTGTCTGGCAATCCGGTTCGCAGCTGACCCTGCTCGGCCAGCCAGTACAACTGCAAGTCAATTCGACATCACGCCAGACGCAATGGCATCGCCCATCGGTTGCTGATCCCACAGATTGGTTTGCGCCCGATGGCGCCAAGCCCGACCTGCCCAGCCTGCCCGGCGTGCCCAGCGTGCTGGAGGTCGGCGTGCGTGGTCGCAGTGCCGCGGATGCGGTACGACGTTGCGCGCTGCAATGGATACAGCAGCAGGCACTGGCGCATTTCGAGCAACGGGTACCAACACTGCGCAGCCGCATGCCAGCGGCGCAGGCGCTGCCGATACCGACGCTGGCGCTGTCCAACGCCCGCACGCTCTGGGGCAGTTGCACCCGCGATCACCGCATCATGCTGAACTGGCGGCTGTTTCTGTTGCCCGAGACCCTGATCGACTATGTCGTGGCGCATGAGCTGGCACATCTGCGCGAGCTCAATCATTCGCCGCGATTCTGGTCCATCGTCGGCCGGCTCTATCCGGCGTATTCCAGCGCACGGCGCGAGCTGCTGCGCCAGGCACGCGCCATGCCGGAGTATTGAGCGCCGCTCGCTCAATAGCATTCGCTGGGTACCATTCACTGAGTACCATTCACTAAGTACCACTCACTGAGTACCACTCACCAAACGCCGTCCATT
>CAIPUP010000039.1 GCA_903868285.1 uncultured beta proteobacterium | reverse complement strand
CATCGTAAGTTATTGATTTAATTGATTTTTTTGACGATGTCTTGAGGTCATCCCAATGCAGCTCGGCGGTATCGGCCGGTGCCGCAGCCAGGCGCACCTCGAACTGGCGCAGCTCATCGCGGCGAAACGCATGCACCCGCACGCGCTCACCGACGCGTCGACCACGCAGCGCTGCATCCAGACCAGCACTGCCCGGACGCAGTCCGTCGATGGCCACGATCAGATCGCCGGCCGACAGACCGGCCTGCTGCGCCGTGCCGCCCTCGAGCACATGCGTCAGACGCAGATCACTGCCTTCGCTCTTGACGCGCACCCCCAGCACCGGCCGGCGACGCAGCGCATCAGCGCGGCTGGAAGGCGACCGCCCTCCGCGATCGCCCAGCGACTCGGCGGCGCGCCAAAGCAGCGACAGGCCATGTGCCTTGAGCAGCGGCGCCAGCGGCAGTGCTGCCGTGCCCTGCAGCAGTCGTCGCAGCAGTGGCCGCAGCGACAGCCCGCTGGCCTGCTCGGCCAGTGCCGCGAAGCCGTCCTCGGCCAGACCGACACCACTGCGGCCATGCCGTCGCCACAACAGCCGCATGACATCGTCCAGCGACTTGCGCCCGGCGCTGTGCAAGCGGATATGCAGATCAAGTGTGAGCGCCACCAGGCTGCCCTTGAGGTAGTAGCTGGTCTGGGCATTGGGTGAGTTCTCGTCCTGGCGGTAGTACTTGATCCAGGCATCAAAGCTCGACTCGGCCAGGCTCTGGCGGGCATCGCCCGGGGTGCGACGCAGCGTGGTCAGGCTGCGCGCGAGTGTCTCGAGGTACTGCGTGCGGCTGAGCAAGCCACAGCGCAGCAGCGCCAGATCGTCGTAGTAGGAGGTCACGCCCTCGAACAGCCACAGCAGCCGGGTGTAGTTTTCGCGCGTGAGGTCATAGGGCGTAAAGGCGGCCGGGCGGATGCGCTTGACGTTCCAGGCATGGAAGTACTCATGGCTGCACAGGCCGAGAAAGCCCCGGTAGGCCTCGCTGCGCGCGGGCGTATCGACCCCGGCACGCGCCAGATCATTGCGCGCGCACAGCAAGGCGGTCGAGGCGCGATGCTCCAGCCCGCCATAGCCCTCGCCCACCACCATCACCTGAAACAGATACTCGGCAAACGGCGGCGGCGCACCGAACAGATCGATCTGCTGCTGGCAGACACGCTGCAGATCGGCGCACAGCAAGCGCTGGTCGGCCTGCTGCACACCGGTGATGGCGACGTGATGCGGCACGCCACCGGCACGAAAACTGGCCAGGGCAAACGTACCCATCTCGACCGGATGATCAATCAGCGCGTCATAGTCGGCGGCGTGATAGTGACCGAAGCCCCAGCGTGGTGTCGCCTTGGCGCGCGGCATGGCGGTGGCGACGCGCCAGTCGCGATAGCGCGCGCCCTGCGGCGCGACGATCTCCAGCGCGCAGGGTCGGTCGGTCTGGCCGAGCACCTGCAAGAACACGCAGGCGCCATTGAAAAAGCCATGGCTGTCATCCAGATGCGCGCCACGCACCGACAGATCCCAGGCGTAGACCTGCATCCGGATCTGCAGCGTCGAGCCCGGCGCCAGCGCTGCCGCCTGCCAGGTGTGCTTGTCGATTTTCTCCAGCGCCACGGACGCGCCGCGTGCCCGGGAATTGGCGCGCGAACCAGAACGCGAACTTGATCCGGTAGCTGTCGGTAGCGCCCTGGCCTCGATCTGCACCACATGCCGGGCGTACTCGCGAATCATGTAGCTGCCGGGTATCCAGGCCGGCAGGGCGAGGCGCTGACCGGCCGGGTCCGGTGCATCGACCTCGCACCAGACCTCGAACAGATGCGCCGCCGGCGACAGCGGCCGGATGCCATAGCGCAACGGCGATACACGGTGCGCATGATCCGCGCGATCCACCTCGCGCGACGGCGCAGGCTGACTAGGGCGGTTGGTCTCAGAAACAGACTGACGCTTTGGCATGACTGACTCGTTTGGATGAAATTTTTGTGTGTTTCGAGTGAAACAATTCCGCTTTGCCTGGTACTAAACCAGCCGTGTATGGCGTCCGCCGCTGGCCAGATCGGCCGGCGTATCGACATCGCGTAACACCCCGCTGTCTGTCACCGGCAGCAGCTGCAGCAGCCCGGCGTGTTGTCGCAACACCGGCCGCGCACCTTCATCGCCTCGCAGGCGCGACAGCTCGCGCCGAAAGCGCACGGCAAAGCCCACCGGATGACCACGTTCGCCGTGATAGCTGGGCGCAACAATGGCCGCCCCCTGCTGCAAGGCCTGGGCCAGTTGGCGCAGCGTGGCCGGCTCGATCCACGGCATATCGGCCAGTGCCATCAGCCAGCCCTCGGGCGCGCCCTTGTTGCTGTGGCCATGGGCATGGCCTCGCAGGCTGGCACGCACCGCACTGGCCAGCGTGGTGCCCATCCCCTCGCTGGCATGCCGGCAAACCACCACGCGACAACCGGCCTCACGCAACAAGCTGCCGAGTGTGATGGCGCCGGGGCGGACCACTGCAATCACCTGCGGCAAGGCCGCCAGCAGGTTGCGCGCCGAGGCCAGGGCCAGGGGCAGCGCCCCATCCGTTGCTGCCGCAGGCAAGGGCTGCAGCAGCTTGTTGCCACCGAAACGCCGGCCCTCACCACCGGCCAGCAGAATGCCGACTACTGCCATGAACTTTTTGCCATGAAACCGCCCCCAAGCAAGCCCTGCCGCAGCCCGATTCAGCCCTGCCCCAGCCCGACTCCGCCGGCTCAGGCCGGCGTCACCGCGCAGCCGGCGCTGACGTTGACCTTGGGCGGCTCGATGGTCTGCGGGATGGTCACGCCATGACGCACCGCGGTCATCTCGGCCAGGATGGAAACGGCAATCTCCGGCGGCGTCTTGGAGCCGATCTTCAGTCCCACCGGACCGAACAGGCGGGCGATCTGCGGCTCGCTCAGATCGAACTCGCGCAGACGAATGCGCCGGTTGTCGTTGTTCTTCTTCGAGCCCAGTGCGCCGACATAAAACGCCTCGGACTTCAGGCCCTCCATCAGCGCGGCATCGTCCAGCTTCGGGTCATGCGTCACCGCCACCAGGGCGGTATGGGCGTCCGGCTTCATCGCCAGCACCACATCATCGGGATAGCCCTTGTCCAGCGGCACCGCGTCGAGGGTCCATTCGGCGGCGTACTCCTCACGCGGATCGCACACCGTGACGTGATAGTCCAGCGCCTGCGCCATCTGTGCCAGGTAACGCGACAGCTGACCGGCGCCGATGATGATCAGGCGCCAGCGCGGACCATGCACGGTCTTGAGCCGCTTGCCATCGAACTCCAAGTAGTCTGACCACTTGCCGGCCTGCAGCCCGACCTCGCCGCTGTCCATGTCCAGGGTGCGCGCCACCAGCTCGTGCCGCTCGATGCTGGCGAGCAGCTCGGGCAGACGCGATTGCGGCCCGACAGGCTCCAGCGCCAGTTGCAGCGTGCCACCGCAGGGCAGGCCGTAGCGGTTGGCCTGCTCCTGGGTCACGCCGTAGGTGGCCACCGCCGGCTTGGCACCGTCGATCAGCTGATCCCTGACCTTGTCGATCAGATCGTCCTCGACACAGCCACCGGAGACCGATCCGATCACCTGGCCGTCGTCGCGGATCACCAGCATCGCCCCGACCGGACGCGGTGCCGAGCCCCAGGTGTGGGTCACCGTGCCGATGGTGGCGCGATGCCCGGCCTCGGTCCACTTGATGGCGGTACGGATGACTTCCAGATCGACGCTGTCCATGAATGCCTCATACGATGCGAGCCTGCTGTGGTGGCAGATTGCGCGATAAATTGCGCGGCAATTTACGCCGCCACATGGCGAGAAGGGATTGAAACCGGGAATAATGCGCGATTGTAGGTCAAGCTAGGCAGTCCCAGCCAAAGTCTGGCCCGGACCGACATCGCCGCTGCTGAACACCCAGTCTCTGAACACCAAGGAGTTGTCATCATGACCATCAAGGTCTCCATCAAGATCAACGGCAAACCGGCCAGCGCCGAGGTCGAGGAACGCACCCTGCTGGTGACGCTGATCCGCGAACACTTGCATCTGACCGGCACCCATGTCGGCTGCGATACCGCACAGTGCGGCGCCTGCACCGTGCATATGGACGGTCGCGCCATCAAGTCGTGCAACATCCTGGCGATGCAGGCTGAGGGCGCCAGCATCACCACCATCGAGGGTGTGGCGCATGCCGATGGCACGCTGCATCCGATGCAGCAGGCATTCCATGAGCATCACGGCCTGCAATGCGGCTTTTGCACGCCCGGCATGGTGATGAGCGCCATCGACTTCGTTCGCAATCACCCCGATCCGAGCGAGCAGGACATCCGCGAGGGACTGGACGGCAATCTGTGCCGTTGCACCGGTTATCACAACATCGTCAAGGCCATCCAGGCTGCCGCGGCCAATCCCGCTGCAGGCCTGATCACCGCCTGAGGCCCGGCAACGCAACGCCGGGCAATGCGACATCCAGGTCAAGCCAAGGAAACCCCATGTACAGCTTCGAATATCAAAAAGCCGCCTCGCTGGCCGATGCCTCGGCCGCACTGCTGCGCGACGCCGACTCACGCCCGCTGGCCGGCGGCCAGAGCCTCATCGCCGCGATGAAACTGCGCCTGTCTAAACCGGTCGAGGTAGTGGACCTGTCACCCATCGCCGAATTGCGCGGCATCCGTGTCGAGCCCGATGCCGTCACCATTGGCGCCATGATGCGCCATGCCGAAGTGGCCGCCTCGCCCGAAGTGAACAAGGCCATCCCGGCGCTGGCTTCACTGGCCGCCGGCATCGGCGATCGCATGGTGCGCAACATGGGTACCTGTGGTGGCTCGGTGGCCAACAACGATCCGGCCGCGGACTACCCGGCTGGCTGCGTTGCGCTGGGCGCCAGCATCATCACCAATCGCCGCAGTATCGCTGCCGATGATTTTTTCAAAGGCCTGTACGAAACGGCGCTGGAACAGGGCGAACTCATCACCGCCATCCGCTTCCCTATCCCGAAGCGCGCCTCTTACATGAAATTCAAGAACCCGGCCTCGCGCTATGCCATCGTCGGCGTGTTCATCGCCGACTTCGGTCACAGCGTTCGGGTGGCAGTCACTGGCGCAGGGCCAGGCGTGTTTCGCGTGCCGGAGATGGAACAGGCGCTGGGCAAGAGCTTCACGCCCGAAGCGGTAGCCAACATCAAGGTGTCAGACAAGGACCTCAACTCCGACCTGCATGCCAAGGCCGATTACCGCGCGCATCTGATCACCGTCATGGCCAGACGCGGGGTGCAGGTGGCGCTCGATGGCGCAAAGGCTGCGGCATGAACACGCCCACCGACACGACAACAACCACGGCCGACAAGCGGGTCCAGCGCAGCAACGCCCCATTTCGCGCCGATCAGGTAGGCAGTCTGCTGCGTCCGGCGCCGCTGCAGGCGGCGCGAACACAACATAAAGCAGGCAGGCTCGACGCCGAGGGCTTGCGCGCGGTGGAGGATCGCTGCATCCGCGACGCTGTGACAAAGCAACAGGCTGTAGGCCTGCAGGCTGTCACCGATGGCGAATTCCGACGCGACTTCTGGCATCTGGATTTCGTGCGGCAATTGGAGGGCGTGAGCTTGCAACGTGCCGTGGGCCACAGCTTTGCAGCCGAGGATGTGCCGCCGATGGCCACCATCACCGGCAAAGTCGATTGCCACGCACCGATCATGGTCGATCACTTCCGTTACCTGCAATCGGTGGCGCAAGTCACGCCCAAGATGTGCATCCCGGCACCGGCCACACTGCATTTCCGCGGTGGCCGCAATGCCATATCACGCAAAATCTACCCCGAACTGGAGGCGTTCTGGCGCGATACCTCGGCCGCCTACGCCAAGGCGATTGCATACTTTTATCAGGCCGGTTGCCGCTACCTGCAACTGGACGACGTGAGTTTTTCCTACCTGTGCGACGAAACCGTGCGCCAGAACTTTCGCAACAACGGCGATGATCCGGCCACCCTGCATCACACTTACGCCAAGGCGATCAATGATGCGCTGGCTCAACGCCCGTCCGACATGACCATCACCATGCACACCTGTCGCGGCAACTTTCGCAGCACCTGGTTTGCCGGCGGGGGTTACACCGACGAAGTCATAGAGGCCATGTTCTCGGTCAGTGTCGATGGCTTTTTCATGGAATACGACAGCGAACGCGCTGGCGGCTTCGAACCACTGCGCCTGCTGCCCAAAGGCAAAAAAGTAGTGCTGGGCCTGGTCACCAGCAAATCCGGCACGCTGGAGAGCAAGGAAACGCTCAAGCGCCGCATCGAGGAAGCGGCTCGCTTCGTGTCACTGGAACAACTATGCCTTTCTCCGCAATGCGGTTTTGCCAGCACGCACCACGGCAATCAGCTCAGCGAACAGGAACAATGGGACAAACTGGCGCGGGTGGTGGAAACGGCGCAAGAGGTCTGGGGCAGTCTGTAATCGCTGCGCATGCCTCAGCGCAGTCAGTCGTAGCGCAGATTGGCAATCTTGGTCAGCTCGGCACCGAGCTTGCGTTTTTTCTCCAGTAACACCGCCAGGTCCTCCGGACTGCCACCGGCGGTCGTCAGTGCCAGCGCTGCCATCACCCGGTCGACAAACGCCTTGTCGGCGAGCAGGCGGTTCACGTCACTGTTCCATCGCCGCACGATCTCGGGTGATACCCCCTTG
>CAIPUP010000038.1 GCA_903868285.1 uncultured beta proteobacterium | reverse complement strand
GCAGTGCTGGTGCCGCCGGTCAAGCTCTATGCCGCCGGGCAGTTACGCAGCGATGTGGTGGATATCCTGCGTGCCAATTCCCGTCAGCCCAACAGCCTGTATGGCGACATGAACGGACAAGTCAATGCGCTGGCCCTGGGCGCGCGCCGGCTGAACGAACTGCTGGACGAATACGGCGATGCGCAGGTGCTGGCCGCTATGGCCGAGTTGCGCGCGCGCGCGGTGAAACTGATGCGCGCCAATATTGCCGAGCTGCCGCCGGGTCGCTATCACTACACCGACTGGCTGGACAACGATGGCGCCAGCGATACGCCACTGGCCATCGCGCTGGACCTGCACATCGAACGCAATCGCCTGACACTGGATTTCTCGCGCTCGGCCAAGGCCTGCCTGGGGCCGGTCAACATCGCACGCTCGACCACGGTGGCGGCCTGCTATGTGGCGCTGAAACACATCTTCCCGGATGTGCCGGCGAATGCCGGCGTGCTCGATCCGGTGCAAGTCATCATCCCCGAGGATTCGATGCTGGCGGTGCGTGCACCGCGTCCGGTGGGCGGCTACACCGAGACCATCCTGCGCATCATCGATGTGATTTTCGGCGCGCTGGCCAAGGCCGCGCCGACGCGCGTCAACGGCATGGCCTACGGCACCATCAACGCGCTGTCGCTGGCCGGTTATCGCAGCGACCCCAAACGGCGCGGCCAGCGCTGGGTGATGTTCTCGTTCTTTGGTGGCGGACATGGCGGCCATCCGCTGGGCGATGGCCTCAATCATGGCAATGCGCCCATTTCCACCGCCACCATTCCACCGTGCGAAATTCTCGAAGCGGCCTATCCGGTGATGTTCACGCAATGGGCGCTGCGACCGGACTCCGGCGGAGATGGCATGCATCGCGGCGGACTGGGCGCAATCTATGAAATCGAGTTGCTGGAGAACGCAGCCGAGGCCTTCATCTTTGCCGAGCGCGGCAAGTTCGCACCCGCCGGTGTGGCCGGCGGCAAGCCGGCTGCCAAGAACGTGTTCCGCTGGCGCAGCCGCCTTGCCAGTACGGCCCACGATACCAAGGCTGCCAAGAGTGGCACAGGTAGCAAGGATGGCAAGGCCGGTGCCTGGCAAGTACCACCAGGCATCTCGAAAATGGTCGGCATCAAGCTGCAGCGTGGCGATCGGGTCCGCATCGAGTCTCCCGGTGGAGGCGGCTATGGCCTGCCGTCACGACGCAGTGCTGCAGCGCGCGCGCAGGACCTGCGTCTGGGCTATGTCACAGCCGCGCCGCGGCGGCGCGCCAGCAAGAGAAAGCCCATATGAAGCGAGCCACACTCAAACCGTCGGCACCACAGCAGCGTGCGCGCTATGTCATCGGGGTCGATGTCGGCGGCACCTTCACCGATGTGTTCTTTCTCGACGAGCGGGCTGGCAAAGCCTTCATCAACAAGGTGCCCTCGACCGGACGGCGTGGCGGGCATGCCGGGCAGACCGCCAAAGACCAGGCTGCGGGCGACCGGGCTGAAGGTGACCAATCCGATGGCTTCATCGCCGGCATCCGCAGCAAGCTGACCGACTTTGCCGACATCAGCACCATCGTGCATGGCACGACGGTAGCCACCAACGCCTTGCTCGAGCGCAAGGTCGCCAGGACCGGCGTCATTCACACACGCGGCTTTCGCGATGTGCTGGAGATGCGTCGGCGCGACCGTCCCACCACTTGGGGTCTGTGGGGTCAGTTCACGCCGCTGGTGGAACGTGACTTGCGGCTTGAAGTGGATGAGCGCACCTTGGCCGATGGCAGCATCCACACCGCGCTGGATCTAGACCAGGTCAAGCGTGTGGCGCGACAGTTGCTGGCGCAAGGGGCAGAGTCGGCCTGCGTGTTCTTCATCAATGCCTATGCCAACCCGGCCAATGAACGACGCGCCCTGGCAGCGCTACGCTCGGTCTGGCCCAATGGCTATGTGTCCTGCTCCTCGGACATCCTGCCGGAAATCCGCGAATTCGAGCGCGCCTCCACCGCCTCGCTCAATGCCGCACTGCAGCCGGTGGTCGGGCGCTATATCGAACGACTGCAAAACAATCTGCGGGCGCAGGGCTTCGCCGGCGAACTGCTGATCGTGCAGTCCAATGGCGGCGTGATGAGTGCACCCAGCGCCTGCGAACTGCCGGTGCGTACCGCGCTGTCGGGGCCGGCCGCCGGTGTGATTGCCTGCGCCCATATTGCACGCGAGGCCGGCTTTCCCAATGTCATCACTGGCGATGTTGGTGGCACCTCGTTCGATGTGTCACTGATTGCCGAGGGTGAGTCGGCACTGGCGGCACAGACCGCGATCGGCTTTGGCATGGTAGTGCGCACGCCGATGATCGAAATCACCACCATCGGCGCCGGTGGCGGCTCGATCGCCTGGGTCGATCGCTCGGGTCTGCTGCAAGTCGGACCGGAATCCGCCGGCTCCAATCCCGGGCCGGTGTGCTACGGCCTGGGCAACCAGCGGCCCACCCTGACCGATGCCAATGTGGTGCTCGGTCGCATCAATGCCGAACGGCCCATCGGCGGCAAGCTCGCCCGGCTGGATGTGACGGCAGCACGCGCCGCCATCCTGCGTGATGTTGGCAAGCCGCTGGGCCTGGATGTCATGGCCGCGGCCGAGGCCATCCTGCGTGTGGCCAATGCCAATATGGCCGGCGCCATGCGACTGGTCTCGGTGGAACGCGGTCATGACCCCAAGCGCTTTGCCTACATGCCCTTTGGCGGCGGCGGCGCCTTGCATGTCTGCGCCATGATGCGCGAGGTCGGCGTGCCACGCGGCCTGATTCCGCGCTTCCCCGGCGTCACCTCGGCACTGGGCTGTGTCATTGCCGACATGCGGCATGACTTCGTACAGACGATCAACCAACTGCTGGACGACCTCGACCTCAAACGCTTCGATCAGCAGCTGCGCGACACGCTGGCACGCGGCCTGACCCTGCTGGCGCAAGCGCAGGTGGGCTTCGAGCACATCGACCAGCTGCTGGAACTGGACATGCTCTATCTCGGGCAAACCCACACCATCGCCGTGAATGTGCCCTTGCCCGCCACGCCGACGCCTGCGCCCAAGAGCAAACGCGCCAAGGCAGTGCCGGCGGCGCTAGACCGGGATCAACTGCGACAGGCTTTCGAGGCGCGCTATGCCGCCACCTATGGCCGCCTGCTCGATGGCATTCCGATGCGGGTGCTGAATATGCGGGTGACGGTGATCGGCCGACGACGCAAGTTCGATCTGGCGCTGCTGGCCCCCGAAACCGGCAGCAGCCTGACCAGGGCGCGGCGCGGCACACGCCAGCTGTGGCTGAATCAAAGTTGGCAGGCAGTGCCGGTGTACGAGCGTCTGTTGCTGCCCGTCGCGGCGCGCATTGCCGGTCCGGCGCTGTTTGAACAAAGCGACACCACGGTATATCTGGAGCCGGGGATGCAAGCCAAAGT
>CAIPUP010000037.1 GCA_903868285.1 uncultured beta proteobacterium | reverse complement strand
CAGCAGCTCGGCCATGCCTTCATCGCGCAGCATCACATCAGCAAAAAACAGATGGTGATTCACCACCACCACATCCGATTCCAGCGCGGCGCGGCGCGCCTTCATCAAAAAGCAGTCATTGAAATTGGGGCAGGACTGGCCGAGACAGTTATCGCGGGTGGAGGTGGCATGCATCCAGGCCGAGGCATCTTCCGGCACCGCAGAGAGCTCGGCCTTGTCGCCGGTGGTCGTGGTCTTGGCAAAGCGCGCGATCTGATGCAAATGCGACACCTCCTGGCGACTGGGCAACATGCCTTCGCGCAGGTTCCGCTCGAGGTGATAGTGGCAGACATAGTTGGCCCGCCCTTTGAGCAGCGCCACTTGCAGGGGTAGCGCCAGTGCATCGCGCACGGTCGGAATGTCGCGATGGAACAGCTGGTCTTGCAGGGTTTTGGTGCCTGTGGAAATGATGACCTTGCCACCGGCCAGCATGGCTGGCACCAGATAAGCCACAGTCTTGCCGGTGCCGGTGCCGGCCTCGCAAATCAGCGTGGCGCAATCGGCAATGGCCTGGGCGATACGCTGTGCCATGGCGCGCTGCTGTGGACGTTCGCGGTAGCCGCTGATGCCGCGTGCCAGCGGACCCTCGGTCGAAAATATTTGCTGCAGCCCATGCGGATCGCCCGCACTGCTGACTGCCTGCCCTGCGCTTGCCGAATCCGCCACGCCCTGTACCCCGCCCCGTGCCCCGCCATCCGCTGACCGCCTGCCTTTACTTTTCGGCAACAGTCTCCTAAAGTACTTGAATGCTCCATCACAAGCAATTGTTTTTATTCAATTTGTTTCCCGCCGAAAGCGCATCGGGCAAGCCTGTCCGCGACCCGCTGCGACGGGCTGCGCTGACGCTGCTGATCGGCGGACTGGGCAGCGGATTGAGCGGCTGTGCCAGCCTGCTGAGCTGGAATGGCGCACCAGCACCGGTGGCCGAGGCAGCGCGGATTCCGAACGGGGTGCCGAACGACAGCAAATCGGCAACCACCCGCGCGCAGACTTCCAACGCCACGCGCAACGTCAATCCCTCGATCAATTCCAACGCCACAAATTCTTCCACCGCCAGCAGCGCCCGTTCCAACACCGGCCATAGCAACCCGCCAGTGCCGCCGCAAACCAGCAATCCCGCCCCGGCCGATCAACACCGACTGGCGCCGGACGCGCTCTTCACCACCCTGGCCATGCTCGATACCGACTACCGTCGCGGCGGGAAATCGATTGCCAGTGGCTTTGATTGCAGCGGTCTGGTAGCGCATGTATTTCTGCAGGCCTATGGCATCCGCCTGCCGCATAACGCGCTGGCGCAAAGCGAACGCGGGCAATGGATCGAGGAAGAGAAACTGGATGTCGGCGATCTGGTGTTCTACAACACCAATGGCAAGCCGTATTCACATGTCGGCATCTACATCGGTGATGGCCGATTCATTCATGCACCCAAGCCAGGGGCGGTGGTACGTACCGAACGCATGAATCTGCGCTACTGGAGCAAGCGCTACAACGGCGCCCGGCGCATGGCGCCGACCGTGATGGCCGACGCCTCCTGATCCGGGATCAGACCCGGATCAATGGCTTTGCTGCATCAACCCTTGACGCGGTTGCGGTATTCACCGGTACGGGTATCGATTTCAATCTTGTCGCCGGTCTCGCAGAACAAGGGCACCGGAATCTCCTTGCCGGTCTGCAATTTGGCCGGCTTGAGCACCTTGCCCGAGGTATCGCCGCGCACGGCCGGTTCGGTGTAGGCAATCTCGCGCACCACGGTCTGCGGAATTTCCAGGGAAATCGGACGACCTTCATAGAAGGTCAGCTCACCCGGCATACCCTCTTCCAGGTAGTCGAGTGCATCACCCATGTTGTCGGCATCGACTTCGAACTGATTGAAGTCGGTATCCATGAACACATAGGACGGCTCGGCAAAGTAGGAATAGGTGACGTCCTTGCGCTCGAGCTGCACCATTTCGAATTTTTCGTCGGCGCGATAGACCGTCTCGGTGCCGGCACCGGTGAGCAGGTTGCGCATTTTCATCTTGACCACCGAGGCGTTACGGCCCGACTTGCTGAACTCGGCCTTTTGCACCACCAGCGGGTCTTTGCCGACCATGATCACGTTGCCGCTGCGAATTTCCTGAGCAATTTTCAACATTCCATATTCCCCGATTAGAGTCCCGTCGCGGAACGATCCCGCCACGAAAAAAGCCCTCTATTCTAGCTTGCCGGCACAGAACAAAGCCAGCCTGCCGGCCAGACCACCCCCCGAGGCTGCCGCTGCGGTCAGCCGCTGCGCCCAGTCGCGGGCATGCGCTGATAAGGCTGCCTGATGCGATAGCAGTTGCAACCAGCGCTGCGGTGCTGGTTGCGAAGCATCACCCCCGGCATCACCCTTGACAACAGCCTTGCCATCATTCCAAAGCAATGCAAGCTGGCGCAGGCATTGCGCTGCCTCGGTCTGTAGCGCGCCAGCATCACCGCCCGACAAAAGCTGCAGATAGCACTGCAAAAAGGCCT
>CAIPUP010000036.1 GCA_903868285.1 uncultured beta proteobacterium | reverse complement strand
TGTCATGGCGCGAGGGCTTGACCCAGCGAAACACATCGCCCTCGGGCGGCTCGATCTTGATCACCTCCGCACCCATATCGCCCAGATACTGGGTGCCGAATGGCCCCATGGCAATGGCGGTCATGTCAATGATGGTCACACCATGCAGCGGCCCGCCGCAAGGTGCTGCGCTGCTTGTTACCGTATTGCTCTTCACCGTACTGCTCCCAAGGCCATCGTGATAAGGCATTATCCGGCCCTCGCGCAGCAATCCGTCGCCATCCTCACAGGAAGTTCGCATGTCCGAATCCAGTCCCTACATCGTGCGTGCCGGCGAAGTGCCGGCCTACAGCCCGGCCGGTCATACCGGCACCAAGAATTACCGCCTGGTGGCGCCGGGGGTGAACGGTGCGCGCTTCATGGAAGTGGTGCTGGGTGACATCGAACAAAGTGCCGGTGTGTCCGAGCATGCGCATCCGGGCATGGAACAGGCGCAATACATCATTGAGGGCACGGCCGAGGTAGTGGTCGAGGGCGTGCGCCATAGCGTCGGCCCGGGCGACATGTTGTTTTTCCCGCCCGATGTCTTCCACGCCGTGACGGTCACCAGCCCGCGCATGAAGGCGCTGATCATCTACTCGCCACCCTATGGCGAAGCCGCCGACAAGGTGGTGCGTCGCAGCTGAGGCCGCAATATTCACCGAACACCGAGGAGGAGTAAAAATGTCAACAAAAACAATAGGTTATGAATTTTTTCATGGCATCGCCAAGAAGCCATCTCTCGATCGCATGGCCACCCTGCCAGGTCGGACCATGAACCGGCTGTTGCTGGCACTCGGTGCCGCCGCCGTTGTCATTGTGTCGGTCACCAGCGCCGTCAGCACCGCGCAGGCGGCCTGGCCGGACAAGCCAATCCGGCTCATCGTGCCATTCGCCCCCGGTGGCGTGACCGACGCTGTGGCGCGCATCCTCGCGCCGCGCCTGTCCGAGGGCTTCGGCCAGCAGGTGCTGATCGAGAACCGTGGTGGCGCGGGCGGCACGGTGGGTGAAGCGCTGCTGGCGAAATCAGCGCCCGATGGCTACAGCATGATGCTCACCGCCGATGGCGTGCCGGCCAACCCGCATCTGTTCAAGAACCTGAGCTATGACATCTTTCGCGATCTGATGCCGGTCAGCCTGGTGGCGCGTGTGCCGCTGGCGGTGCTGGTGCATCCGGGCGTGCCGGCCAATACCATCGCCGAGTTCATCACCCACGCCCGAGGCCAGGGCGGCAAGCTCAACTACGCCAGCCCCGGCACCGGCACCAGCAACCATCTGTACATGGAAGTGCTCAAGCAACTGGGCAACTTCGACATGCAGCATGTGCCCTATAAAGGCGGCGGTCCGGCCATGACCGATCTGATGGCCGGTCAGGTGCAGGCCATCCTGATCTCGGTGACCCTGGCAGCGCCGCAGGTCAAGGCCGGCAAGGTCAAGGCACTGGCGGTGACGGCCGAAAAACGCGCGCCGATGCTGCCGCAGACTTCAACCTTCGTCGAAGCGGGTATCAACAACTTCGCCCCGCACACCTGGAGCGCGCTGTTCCTGCCGGCCAACACACCGGAGGACATCGTCGGCAAGGTATTCGAGCAGTACGCCAAGGTCGTGCGTCAACCGGAGGTGGAGTCGCGCCTGCGCGATCTGGGTGCCGAAGTGGTGATGAGCTCACGCGCCAGCTTCACTGCATTGCTACGGGCCGAGTACGAGCGCCTGGGCAAGCTGATACAGGAACGAAAAATCAGCGCGGAGTGAGTTGACCCTCGGTTGCCAACGCGTTGCCAACGCACCAGCTCAGTCTTGCTGCGGAATGCGGGCATCTCGAACCAGCCGGGTGAACTTGACGATGTCGGCCTTGAAGCGGGCCTCGAATTCCTCCGGGGTGCTGCCGACAATCTCCATACCCAATGCACGCAAGCGTTCGCGCAATTCCGGCTGCGCCAGCGCACGGGCGGTATCACGCTGCACGCGCTGCACGATGTCGCGCGGCGTGTTCGCCGGCATGAACAAGCCCTGCCAACTGGTGAATTCGAACCCCGCCAGGCCAGCCTCGGCGGGAGTTGGCACATCCGGCATGGCTTGACTGCGTTGTGCGCCGGTCAACGCCAGTGCGCGCAGTTTTCCACTGGGCAAATACTGCATGCCCGTCGCAGGCGGTATCGCGGCAACGTCAATTTCATTCGCCATCAGTGCATTGATCAACGGCGCATCCCCCTTGTAGGGAACATGCTCCATGTTCACGCCCGCCACCACCTTCAGCAACTCCAGTGTGAGGTGCGGACCGCTACCAATGCCAGTGGAGCCGTAATTGATACTGCCCGGCCGCGCGCGGGCAGCGACCAGCAATTCGCGCAAGGATTGAATCGGTCCTGAAGGCTTGCCGGCAAGCAAAAACGTCGTTGCCACCAACTGTGTGACAGGAGCGAAATCGCGCTCGGCATTAAACGGCAGCTTCTTGTACAACGCAGGACCGATGGCATGCCCGTTCGCCGTGAGCAACATCGTGTAACCGTCGGCTGCAGACTTGGCCACCAGATCGGCGCCAACATTGCCACCAGCCCCAGCCCGGTAATCCACCACCACGGGCTGTCCAAGCGACTCACCCAATCGCGGCGTAATCAAACGTGCCAAAAGATCCACCGCACCACCGGCCGGAAATGGCACGACCAAGCGCAGCGGCTTACTCGGCCAGGACTGCGGCGCAGTCGCAGTTTGCGCTGACACACCGGGCACCCACAGGGCCGTTGCCAGCAGGCAGATGCCAACACCTTGAATAAAAGTCCTGACCGCATTTCGCATCACGCCCTCCTCCTGGCTGACTACGCAAGACCTCAGGCCGTGCGCACACTCTGATCGGAAAAATTGACGGTGAAGGTGAGGCTGCCTTCATTCAGCGACCAGCGATCGATGCTGTAACTGCGCAGACCGGCCTTGTGAAACGGGTCGCGATCGGCAATGGCACGGGCCTGCTCGAAGGAGTCGGCGCGCACGATGATCATGCCGTGCTTGCGTGCACCATCCTCGCCGCTCACCGGCCCGGCCCCAAACAGCACGCCTTCCTTTTCCAATGCCACCTGATGCGCCAGATGTGCCGGCAGCAGTGCTTCAATCTGCTCGCGCGACGCCTTGGCCACCGTGGTGATCACATACAGCTGCATGCGCAGCATATGACTGGTCAAGGCATTGGCGCCGGTTTGGTCGGCTTGTTGGGCTGTGCTCATGCGGACTCCGATTAAAAAACCTGCAGGTTGGACGGACGAAATTTTCTGCGCGACGTCTGAGCATAGCGAGTTTTACCTCTACACTGCGTGGGCTGCGTAACAGACTGCAGCAGCAACGACCGGGGAGGGTCTTCATGCTTCGCCTTGTACCCATGCTTCGCATCGCACCCATGCTTCGCATCGCACCCATGCTTCGCATCGCACCCTTGCTGGGCTTGGCGGTGCTGCTGAGCTTGTCTGCCACATCGCAAGCACAGACCGGAAGCGCATCGCGTCGCCCGTTCACGCTGATCGTTCCGGTGGCCGCGGGTGCGGCCAATGATCTGATTGCACGCACCCTCGCGGCCGAGGTGAAAGACGAGCTCGGAGCGGTGGTGGTGGACAACAAACCCGGCGGCAATGGCATCGTCGGTGCGGAGCAGGTACGACGCGCACCACCCGACGGACGCACGCTGCTGGTGGCACCCAGTTCCTACGTCATCATGGCTGCGATGGAGTCAGCCACGCCCTACGATTTCGCACGCGACTTCACTGCCGTGATCAATACCGCCAACCTGCCGTTCTACATGGTGGTGAATCAGGAAGCGCTGCCAGCAAAAAGCCTGTCCGAACTCGTACAACTGCTGCGCGCGCGCCCGGGCAAGATCAGCTACGGCTCGGCCGGCAATGGCTCGCCACATCACTTTGCCGCCGAGATGCTGAAGCTGCGCAGCGGTATCGACATGCTGCATGTGCCCTACAAGGGTATGGCCCAGGGCATCCCCGATCTGCTCGAAGGCCGCATACAGCTGGTGATCACCGGGCTGCCAGCCGTCGCGACACAACTCAAAAGCGGCAAGCTGCGCGTGCTGGCCACCACCGAGTCGCGCCGCACTGTGCTCAATCCAGACATTCCCACCTTTGCCGAAGCTGGCGTGCCCGGCGTCGAAATGGAAACCTGGCTGGGCATGGTGGCACCGGCCGGCACACCGCGTGCAGCGATCGATCAGGCCAATGCCGCATTCAATCGCGCGCTGAAGCTGCCGCAGGTACGCGAAAAACTGGCGGCGCAAGGGCTGGAAGTCATGGGTGGCACGGCCGAGACATTCAACGCACGCATACGCAGTGACATCGAGAGCTTTCGCAAGGTGTCCAGGGCAGCCGGCCTGAAGCCGGAGTGAACATGGCCTAAGCCTGCGGCAACTTCGGCCCGCGACAACTTCCGCGCTTGCCGTTACTTACGCAGCGGACGGCGGTAGATCAGGTAGTACACCAGCGCCACCAGCACGCTGCCGCCAAGAATATTCCCGGCGATCACCGGCAGCAGATTGGCCAGCATGTCCTGCCAGGTGATCCATGGCAAACCCGCCATGGCCGAGCTGGCAGGCAACACGCTCTGATGCAACATCGCCAGCGGGAAGAAAAACATATTGGCGATGCTGTGCTCGAAGCCCGCTGCAACAAAGGCCGTTACCGGAAAGATAATTACCGCCGCCTTGTCCATGACGCTACGCCCGGCCAACGTCATCCACACCGCCAGGCACACCAGCACGTTGCACAGCACGCCGCGCCAGAACAACTCGGCCGGCGTCAGTGCCATCTTCGCCGCCACCAGTCGCAACAGGCTGTCACCCACTGCACCCTGTTGCATCATCAAATGCCCGGCGGCATGCACCAGTAGCGCCAGCGCTGCCGCACCGACAACATTACCAAGACAGACCACCAGCCAGTTACGCAGCAACTGCCGCGTGCTGACCAGACCATCGGCCCAGGCCATGGCCAGGAGATTGTTGCCGGTAAAGAGTTCTGCACCCGCCACCACCACCAGCATCAAACCGAGCGAGAAGGCCAAGCCACCCAACACCCGTTGCGCTGCGAAACCCAGTGTCGTGTCGCTCAGTACCAGATTGAAAAACATCGCGCCAAAGCCAATGAAAGCACCGGCCAATATCGCCAGCATGGTCAATGGCAACAGCGCCATCGCGGCCTTGGCTACAGCGACTGTCTCCAGGCGGATTGCGATCTCGGCCGGGGCATAGGCGTCAATACCCAAGGCGTTCACAGCCGCCGCGTTCAATGCGGTTGCCGCTGGCGCAGATTCAGATGGGTCGGACGCAGACATGCATCGAGACTACCGCATTACGCCGCAGCGATCCCGTTCGACGGTCGATAATCAGAATTGTCGACAACGACCGGAGGCCTCATGTCGCACCTATCCACAGCGGGCAGCATGTTCAAACACCTCGACGGCCATGACTATGTCATCGTCGGCGGCGGCACTGCC
>CAIPUP010000035.1 GCA_903868285.1 uncultured beta proteobacterium | reverse complement strand
TGCGTGAGGCACGCCCGCTACGGATGGGCTTGATGCGCCTGATTCCGAGCAGGGTGTCGTTGCTGTTGCCGGTACTGTTACCGGCGCTGATCCCGGCACTGTTCGTGCTGTTGTGGAGTGCCGGCTTCATCGCCGCCAAGATCGGCTTGTCGCATAGTGGTGCGCTCAGCTATGTGTTCCTGCGCTTCGCGCTGGCGGCCTTGATGATGTGCCTCATCGCGTTGGCGCTGCGCGCGAAATGGCCGCATCAGCCAAGACTGATCGGGCACATCGTAGTGGCGGGCCTGTTGCAGCACGCCATCTATCTCACGCCGAATTTCTGGGTCATGGATCATGGCTTTCCGGCCGCGCTGGTGGCGCTGATCGGCGCCTTGCAGCCGCTCTTGACGGCGGTGCTGGCCGGCTGGTTGCTGGGCGAGCGTGCCGGGCTGCGGCAGTGGCTGGGGCTGTTGGTCGGCCTGCTCGGGGTGGTGATGGTGCTCTCGGATCGCATCGCCTTTGACTGGCGCTCACCGCTGGACGCTGCCCTGGTGCTGCTGGGCATGGTCAGCCTCACCCTGGGCACCATCTGGCAAAAGCGTTGCTGCGGGCAAATGGACCTGCTGGCCGGCAGCGCAGTGCAATTGCTGGCGGCAACGCTGTTTGCTGGTTTGGCGATGTTGCTGTTCGAGGGCTTTGACGCCGACTTCTCGCTGCCGTTCAATCTCTCGCTGTTTTACATGTCGTGCATGTCGGTGCTGCTCTACACCCTGATGCATGCCATGTTTCGCGGTGCGCAGGCGGCGCGCGTGGCCAGCCTGTTCTATCTCATCCCGCCGGTCACCGCCTTGATGACCTGGTTTGCCATTGGCGAGCGCATGGGCGGGCTGGCCATGCTGGGCATGGCGGTGACGGTGGCCGGTGTGGCCATGGCGGTACGCAGGCAGGCCCTATAATCGCTCGATGAATCAATGCCTTGCAGCGACCGCAGCAGGATGAGCGCGGCTCCGACCGTGCGCATACTGGGTATTGATCCGGGATTGCGCTTCACCGGATTCGGTGTGCTGGAGAAGACCGGCTCGCGCCTGCAATACATTGCCAGCGGCTGTGTCAGCACCCAGCGCAAGGACGGCAGCGAAGCTCTGGCGCCACGGCTCAAGACCATCCTGGATGGCGTGCGTGAGGTGATTGCCACCTATGCGCCGCAGCAGGTGGCGATGGAGAAGGTCTTTGTCAACGTCAATCCACAATCGACGCTGGCGCTGGGCCAGGCACGCGGCGCAGCGATCTGCGCTGTGGTCGACAGCGATATCGAGTTGACTGAATACACCGCCTTGCAAATCAAGCAGGCGGTGGTGGGCAAGGGCAATGCCAGCAAGGAACAGGTACAGGAAATGGTGAAACGACTATTGCGATTGCCGGCACTGCCGGGTGCGGATGCGGCCGATGCCCTGGCCTGCGCCATCTGCCATGCCCATGCCGGACAGGGTCTGGGTGCGCTGCCCACGCGTGGTCTGCAACTGCGCAACGGGAGGCTGGGATGATCGGGCGCATCGCCGGCGTCTTGCTGGAGAAGAATCCGCCGCAGCTGCTGATCGATGTCAATGGCGTGGGCTATGAGATCGAAGTGCCGATGAGCACCTTCTACAACCTGCCGGTCATCGGGCAATCGGTCAGTCTGCATGTGCATATGGTGGTGCGTGAAGATGCGCAGTTATTGTTTGGCTTTGGCAGCGAGGATGAGCGGCGGGCCTTCCGTCAGCTGATACGCATCTCCGGGGTCGGGGCGCGCATTGCGCTGGCCTTGCTGTCCGGACTGTCGGTGGCTGAACTGGTGCAGGCGGTGGCGCTGCAAGAGAGCGGCCGGCTGGTGAAGGTGCCTGGTATTGGCAAGAAAACCGCCGAGCGCCTGTTGCTGGAGCTCAAGGGCAAGCTGGGTGATGAATTGTCGGGTGCGGTGGCTGGTGAGCGTACGCTGCCGGCGCGCAGCGACGTCATCAATGCGCTGCTCGGGCTCGGCTATAGCGACAAGGAAGCGCAGGGCGCGGTCAAGGCCCTGCCTGAGGGGCTGTCGGTGTCCGAGGGCATACGCCAGGCGCTGAAGTTGCTGGCGCGGGCCTGAGTCTGTTACACCCACCTGCCACACCCACCCGGCAAACCAAACTGGCGAACGAATATGGCGATTGAGACAGACCGGCTGGTAGCCGCCGCACCGGAATCGGTGCAGGAAGAGGCATTCGAGCGCGCGCTGCGGCCGAAGTCGCTGGATGAGTACGTCGGTCAGCACAAGTTGCGCGAGCAGTTGTCGATCTTCATTCAGGCGGCGCGCGGTCGCAACGAGGCGCTCGACCATGTGCTGCTGTTCGGACCGCCCGGCCTGGGCAAGACCACGCTGGCGCATATCGTGGCGCGCGAGATGGGCGTCAATCTGCGGCAAACCTCCGGCCCGGTGCTCGAGCGACCGGGCGATCTGGCTGCACTGCTGACCAATCTCGAGCCGAATGATGTGCTGTTTATCGACGAGATCCATCGCCTCTCGCCAGTGGTGGAGGAGATCCTCTATCCGGCGCTGGAGGACTATCAGATCGACATCATGATCGGCGAGGGGCCAGCGGCGCGCTCCGTAAAGCTCGATCTGCCACCGTTCACGCTGGTGGGTGCCACCACCCGCGCCGGCATGCTGACCAATCCGCTGCGTGATCGCTTTGGCATCGTGTCGCGACTGGAGTTTTATACCGACGATGAATTGCGCCGCATCGTCGAGCGCTCTGCGGCATTGCTGAATGTGCCGACCACGGCGGATGGCTCGCTGGAAATAGCGCGTCGCTCGCGTGGCACGCCGCGTATCGCCAATCGCTTGCTGCGTCGGGTACGCGATTACGCCCAGGTCAAGGCCAGTGGCGAGGTGTCACGCGATGTCGCCGATGCCGCGCTGCGCATGCTTGATGTCGATGCCATCGGACTGGACATGATGGACCGCAAGCTGCTGCTGGCGGTGATGGAAAAGTTCGGTGGCGGCCCGGTTGGTTTGGATAACCTGGCAGCTGCCATTGGCGAGGAGTCCGATACCATTGAGGATGTGCTCGAGCCCTATCTGATCCAGCAGGGCTATTTGCAGCGCACGCCGCGTGGACGCATCGCCACGCTCTCGACCTGGCGGCATTTCGGACTGGTGGCGCCCGGCAGCGCTGCTGCCGGTGCTGCAGCGGCAGCAGACCTGTTCGATGACGGCGCGCCGGATGGAAACAAGGACCTTTGATGGAGCGTGCCGGATTGTCGATCGCAGCGCAGGCGCAGCCCGGTTTTGTCTGGCCGGTGCGGGTGTATTACGAAGACACCGACAGCGGTGGCATCGTCTACTACGCTAACTACCTGCGCTTTTTCGAGCGTGCCCGCACCGAGTGGTTGCGCAGTCTCGGCTTGCAGCAGGAAACCCTCAAGCAGGATGAGGGTCTGATGTTCGTGGTGCGGCGTGCGCTACTCGATTTTGTTGCGCCGGCGCGGCTGGATGAACAGCTATCGGTGAGCGTGCGGCCGCAGCGTGTGGCGCGCAGCTATGTCGATCTGGCGCAGGAGGCCTTGTGCCAGGGGCAGTTGCGTTGCGCGGCCGAGGTCCGCATCGCCTGCCTGCGAGCCGCGGATTTTCGTCCGGCGCCCATGCCCGACGGCTTGCGTCGTCAGATTTTTTTAAAACAATAGGAAGTCAGGCTCATGAATGTCACCCACGATATGTCGATGTTGTCGCTGATCTGGAATGCCAGTGTCATCGTGCAACTGGTGATGGCACTGCTGCTGTCGGTGTCCTTCATGTCCTGGTTTTTTATATTCCGCAAGATCTTCGCCATCCGTCAGGCGCGCATCAAGACCGAGCAGTTCGAGCGCGACTTCTGGAGCGGATCGGACCTCAATGCGCTGTATCAGAGCGCGGTCAATCACCGGCATTCCACTGGCAGTCTGGAGCGCATCTTCGAAGCCGGCTTTCGCGAGTTTCTCAAGGTGCGTGGTCAGCGCGCAGTGGAGCCAACTGCAGCGGTCGATGGTGCGCGTCGTGCCATGCGCGCCACCTATCAGCGCGAGATGGACGGGCTGGAGTCGCATCTGGCATTCCTGGCTTCGGTCGGTTCGGTCAGCCCCTATGTCGGTCTGCTGGGCACGGTGTGGGGCATCATGCATTCCTTCCGTGGCCTGGCCAATGTGCAGCAGGCCACGCTCTCGGCGGTTGCGCCGGGCATCGCCGAAGCGCTGGTGGCCACTGCCATTGGCCTGTTTGCCGCCATCCCTGCGGTGGTGGCCTATAACCGTTTTGCACATGACGTCGACCGGTTGTCGGTGCGCTTCGAGAGTTTCATGGAGGAGTTCTCCAACATCCTGCAACGCCAGGCGGCACGGAGCTAGCCATGCGTCAGCGCAAGATGATGAACCAGATCAACGTTGTGCCGTATATCGACGTGATGCTGGTGTTGCTGGTGATCTTCATGGTGACCGCACCCATGGCCAACCCCGGCCTGATCGAATTGCCCAGTGTCGGCAAGTCTTCGCAGGCGCCGCTGGCACCACTTGAGGTGGTGATCAAGGCTGATCAGTCGATGTTGCTGCGCGAGAGCAATCCGAACGCCCAGGTCAGTGAACGCGGCATCACCATGCCGCAACTGGTGCAGGTGCTGCAGCAGCGCCAGCAAAAGACCCCGGAGCAACCGGTGGTGATCGCGGCCGACAAGGATGTGCGTTACGAGGCGGTGCTGAAGGTGATGGACGAACTGCAGCGTGCGCAGATCCAGCGTGTTGGCTTGCTGGTCAAGCCAGCCCAGCGCTGATCACCCATCCGCGTTGATATGGAAACGAAACCAGCTTGAGTCAGCCATGAGCCAATCGCCCATGCGACGGTCTGCAATCGCAGCAGCGGCCATGTTGCCGCCGGGCTTTTTGCGTCCGATGGCCGAGCCGGGGCTGTGGCCATCGGTTGCGCTGGCGCTGCTGGTGCATCTGCTCTTGGCGTTGTTTCTGGTGTTCGGTCTGCGCTGGAGCACCAAGCCGCCAGATACCGTGGTGGTGGAGTTGTGGGGTGCGCAGCTGCCGCCGGCAACCGTGTCGGCCGATCAGGCCGAGCCTGCGCCGGTGGTCGAGGAGCCTCCGCCCCCGCCCCCGCCGCCAGCACCGCCGCCCCGGCCTGCGCCGCAGCCAGTGAACAAGCCGGTTGCCGAGCCTGAGCCCAAGCCAGCGCCGAAGCCGGACATCGCGCTCAAGAAGGCCGATAAAGCCATCGACAAAAAGCAGGACAAGAAAGCGGACAAAAAGGCGGATAAAAAGGCCGACAAGACAGTCGATAAGAAAGCCGATCGCAAAGACGATCTGCGCTTCGATCTCGATCAGCAGATGAAAGAACAGCTGGCGCGGGAGATGAGCGCGGTGCAGCGCGACCGACCCAGGGCCGATGCAGCCGCATCCCCGTCGCCATCCGGCAATACGGCAGCGCCGCAGCGTGAGGGCGCCTTGACGGGAAATTCGGCCCGCCAGTCGGCCGAGTACCAGGCGCGTATTCGGGCCAAGATCAAGGCCAACATCGTGGTGCCGCCGGATATCAGTGGCAACCCGGAGGCGGTGTTTGACGTGGTGCAACTGCCTACCGGTGAAGTGCTGGGCGAGCCGCGTCTGGTGAAGTCGTCCGGTCATCGCGGTTATGACGAAGCGGTGTTGCGCGCCATCCTGAAATCGCAGCCGCTGCCGCGCCCGGAGCGTCCGGAGCTGTTTGTGCGTGAGCTGCGCTTGAACTTCACACCCCGGGAATGACGGCTAGAATGGCCTCCCCGACTTGTTTGGTCGTCCGCTAGGCGAATCAATGAACCGTATTTTCCCTCTCCATTGGCGTGGTCTGCTCGCTGCCGTATTGATGCTGCTGGCGTTGCCGTTGCAGGCACAGCTGGTGATCGACATTCGCGGTGGCGACGCCAATCAGATCCCGATCGCGGTATTGCAGTTCGCTGGTGAGTCACAGCTGCCGCAGTCGATGACCGATGTCATCGAGGCCGATCTGGCGCGCAGCGGCCGCTTTCGTATGCTCTACGCTGGCGGTCTGAGCAGCCAGCCTGGCGATCAAAGTCAGGTCAATTTTCAGGATTGGAAAGGGCGCAATGCCGATGCCATTCTGATCGGCGCTGCGCAGCGTCTGCCAGACGGGCGGTTCGAAGTGCGTTTTCGCCTGCTGGACGTGCAAAAGCAGACCCAGCTGGCCGGGCTGGCCTACACCTTTGGTGCGCAGCAGGTGCGTCGCACCGCGCATCAGATTGCTGATGTCATCTATGAAACCCTCACTGGCGAGCGCGGTGTGTTCAGCACCCGCGTGGCCTATGTGGTAAAGCAGGCCGGACGCTTCGAGCTCAAGGTTGCCGATGCCGATGGCCAGAACGCACTGACTGCGCTGGCTTCGGCCGAGCCCATCATTTCGCCCGCCTGGTCGCCCGATGGCAGTCGCCTGGCCTACGTCTCGTTCCAGTCCAAGAAGCCCGTGGTATTCGTGCAGGATCTGGGTAGCGGACGGCAGATACCGGTCGCCAACTTCCGTGGCTCGAACAGCGCCCCGTCCTGGTCCCCTGATGGACGACAACTGGCGGTGGTGCTGTCGCGCGAAGGTGGTTCGCAGATTTTTCTGATCAATGCCGATGGCTCTGGTTTGCGTCGCCTGATGAGCAGTACGGCGATTGATACCGAGCCGGTGTTTTCACCCGATGGCCGCAGCATCTACTTCACATCCGATCGTGGTGGCAGTCCACAGATTTACCGGGTATCGCCCGCCGGTGGCGATGCCCAGCGCGTGACGACCGAGGGCGCCTACAACGTCACGCCGCG
>CAIPUP010000034.1 GCA_903868285.1 uncultured beta proteobacterium | reverse complement strand
CGCTCATGCCCTTACCATTCCCCATCGGATCACTGTCGCCCGCTCCAGAGTCGAGAACAGGAATCGGTCCATGAGCAGCCACAAGACGCCAATGACCGCGATGCCCATGATGATGGTCTCGGTCTGGTACCACTGCACCGCCTCAATGGTCATGTATCCCAGACCAGAGGATCCGGCGATCATTTCTCCAGCCACCAGCGAACGCCAGCCATAAGCCATGGACGTGCGAAACCCCAGGATGATCTGCGTCAGTGCGCCAGGCAGCACCAGGTTGAAAAACACCTGCGAGCCACGCCCGCCGTGACTACGTACTGCTCGGTACAGCGCGTTCGGGATGGACTCGACGCCGACGATGGTATTGTTGATCGATGCGAAGAAGATCGCGTTGGCGATGATGAAGACCACCGCACCATGTCCCAGGCCGAACCAGATGATGGCCAGTGGCACCCACGCGATGCCGGCAATGGACTGCAGAAAGGTCAAGAGCGGTCGCAGCAGATCGGACACGTGGCGGTTCATGGCTACGGCGATGCCCAGCGGAATGGCGATCAGGTTGCCGACCACGAATCCCATCGCCAACCGCCCCAGACTGGAGAGGATGGCCTTGGCCAAACTACCGTCGGACACCGCCTCGACAATGCGTTGACCCACCGTGGCGATCGAAGGCAACTTGTAGGCAGGATAGGTCAGAAGGTGCGGTACTGCAAACCAAACCAGCAGCAGCAGGAACGGCGGCACGGCCATCAGCAGGATGTCGTTCATACGGGACCGACTCCGCAGGGCGTTCATTCGCGCGTCTCCGCGGTGGTGATCAGGCCCCAGCGCTCGACTGTTGCCCGTTCAAGCGGCTTGAGATAGAAGTTGTTGATGAACAGCCATGCGAGGCCCATGACGATCATCCCAACGACAGTGCGTGCGGTCTCGTGGTAGGTGGTACCTTCGAAGATCATGAAGCCGATGCCGGTCTTGGCCGAAATGATCTCGGCAAATACAAGGCCGCGGAACGCGAATCCTGCACCCACGCGAAATCCGGTGATGATGGAAGGAAGCGCCGACGGCAGGATGACGTTGCCGAGCACCTGCCAACGGTTCGCCCCTAAAGCCTGCGCCGCGTGGATGTACACCTGAGGCACGCTGCGCACGCCAAGCAGCGTGTTGTACAGCACAGGGAAGAAAATCACATAAGACAAGGAGATCAGGATCGTCGTATAGCCGTAACCAAACCAGATCACGAAGATTGGAATCCACGCCGCCTCGACGATCGAAAACAGGAAGTTGATCGAGGGGCCCAGCATCCTGCTGGCGGTCCGGTTCAATCCAATAAGGAGGCCGAAGCTGATGCCACTCGCGACCCCGATGCACACACCTGCGGCGTATCGGCCAGCGCTATCCGACAGATAGACTGGGAGTATGCCCTTTTCGACCAATTCAAACGCGGCATACCAGACGTCGATCGGACCTGGGTAATAGTAGGCATCCAGGCCGATCAGCGGCACCGAGCTCTGCCATAAAGCGATAAACAGCAGAACGCCCAACATGCCCTTCAAGGCACGCGCTCGGCTGTGTGTCAACCTCATGGCTTTCGTTGGGGCCGCACCGCAGCCACCCAGTAAGTTTGCGCCAGTGTGATCG
>CAIPUP010000033.1 GCA_903868285.1 uncultured beta proteobacterium | reverse complement strand
GTTCGCAGGCCGGATAGACCACACAGCCGAGGATGCGCGCAGGATCGATGCTGGCAGCGATGCGCCCGCCCGGATCGACCGTCTCCACGGCGCGGTTCAGCCAGGCCGGATCGATGGCATCCGCACCAGGATTGGTCCGCTGGAAATACCACCAGGGGATGCCGTTTTGCATCGGCACGATGATGGTCTGCGCATGCAGCAAGGCTGGCAGATCGTCCAGCACCGCGCTCACCTGATGCGCCTTCATGCCCAGGATCACCACATCCTGCGGCCCGAACGCGCGCAGGTCACTGCCCACACGCAGATTGCGGATCACCTGCGCCGTGCCCGGCTCGGCACCGGCATGGATCAGACGCAGGCCATCACGCTGAATCGCGGCCAAATGCGCGCCGCGCACAATCAGGCTGACGTTGTGCCCGGCCTGGGCCAGCTTGGCGCCGACAAAACCACCAATGGCACCGGCGCCGACGATGCAGATATTCTTGGCGAGGTTCTTGACGAGGTTCTTGCCGAGGTTCTCGGGAACCGGCTTGCTGGTAACGGTGTTCATGGATGCGGGCGACCCGTGGAAAGATTTCACTATCCGGAAAGACTGCAGATATTGCGCCGCACCATCTGCCTCGGTCAAGCATTTTCCGCTATCCGGAATCGCATAGCCGGTTTCCTTGACAAGGCAGGGAGAAATCCACACAATCGCGCCCCTTGCGTGGCGAATTAGCTCAGCCGGTTAGAGCGACGGAATCATAATCCGCAGGTCCGGGGTTCGAATCCCTGATTCGCCACCACTCACACACTAGCGCGATCCGCGTGCATTCGGATCCCAGAAGCCGGATCCCGACCGGCATACGATCCGGTCTCGACGACCCTCTATGGCAAAGCGGCTGTATCTGCGCAGTTTCGGCTGCCAGATGAACGAATACGATTCAGACCGCATGGTCGAGTTGCTCGGCCTCGAGCAGGGCTACCAACGCACCGATGACCCGGCCCAGGCCGATCTGATCCTGTTCAACACCTGCTCGGTGCGAGAAAAAGCGCAGGAAAAGGTGTTTGCCGATCTCGGTCGCATGCGCGAACTGAAGCAGGTCCGCCCCGAGGTGCTGATAGGCGTCGGCGGCTGCGTCGCCAGCCAGGAAGGTGCCGCCATCACCAAACGCGCACCCTATGTCGATCTGGTGTTCGGTCCGCAGACCCTGCATCGCCTGCCGGCCATGATCCAGGCGCGACGCGACTCCGGCACCGCCCAGGTGGACATCCGTTTTCCAGAGATCGAAAAATTCGACCATCTGCCGCCGGCACAGGCGCATGGCCCCTGCGCCCAGGTGTCGATCATGGAAGGCTGCAGCAAGTTCTGCAGCTTCTGCGTCGTGCCCTACACCCGTGGCGAAGAAGTGTCGCGCCCGCTGCAGGATGTGCTGACCGATGTTGCCGGCCTGGCCGATCAGCAGGTGCGCGAAATCACCCTGCTGGGTCAGAACGTCAATGCCTGGCGCGGAGCAATTCCCGGCCAGAGCGCGCCGGGTGACTTCACCGATCTACTGGGCTTCGTGGCCGAGATCCCCGGCATACAGCGCATTCGCTACACCACCTCGCATCCCAAGGAATTCACCCAACGCCTGATCGACGCGCATGCCCGCATCCCGGCGCTGGCGCAACAGGTGCATCTGCCGGTGCAATCCGGTTCGGACCGCATCCTGGCGGCAATGAAGCGCGGCTACAGCGTGCTCGAATACAAATCCATCCTGCGCCGGCTGCGCGCCGCCTGCCCCGGGGTAGCGATCTCCTCCGATTTCATCGTCGGCTTTCCCGGCGAGACCGAGCAGGATTTCCAGGCCACACTCGACCTGGCGACCGAGATGGCCTTCGATGGCGCCTATGCCTTCACCTACAGCAGTCGCCCGGGTACGCCGGCGGCCGCGCTGCAAGATGCCGTGCCACAAGCGCTCAAGGCCGAACGGCTGCAACGATTGCAACAACAGCTGCAACAGAATGAACGCACTCTCAGCCAGCACATGCTGGGTTCACTGCAACAGGTGCTGGTGGAAGGCCCGTCACGACGCGATGCCAGCGAGCTGTGCGGCCGCAGCAGCAACAATCGAATGATCAATTTTCCCGGCGCACCGGCATGCATCGGGCAACTGGTCACACTGCGCATCACCGAAGCGCGTCATCACACCCTGCGCGGTGAACGGGTTACCGAAAACGCGACGCAGTGACCACACCGAGCGTCGCGCAAACCCGCCAACAACCGCATCCACAAACCCACTGTCTCACCTCACCGGCCATTCACCCTTGAAATCCAAATCCATCGAAGTCAAATTCACCCCGGTCGACAACAAGCGTCTGGCCAATCTGTGCGGGGCGATGGATGAGCACCTGCGCCAGATCGAAACTGCCCTGGACATCAGCATCGCGCGCCGTGGCGAACTGCTGATCCTGCGCGGCATTCAGGAGCGCACCGCACGCGGCGCGCGCCTGCTGCAGTCGCTATATGCCGAGGCGGCACGTCCGCTCAGCCTGGAGCAGGTGCAACTGGGGCTGGCCGAAGCCATGCCGCGCCAGGGCACCGACAACGCACCCAGCAATGCTGCCAGCAGCGCGACCGAGGCTGCGCCCGCTGACGACGCCGCCAGCGATGGCGAGCCGGTACTACGTACCCGCCGCAACGATTTACGCGGACGCACCGATGGCCAGCGCGCCTACATCCGCCAGGCCCAGGCGCATGACCTGACCTTTGCCATCGGGCCGGCTGGCACCGGCAAGACCTATCTCGCGGTGGCCTGCGCGGTGGATGCGCTCGAGCGTGATGCGGTC
>CAIPUP010000032.1 GCA_903868285.1 uncultured beta proteobacterium | reverse complement strand
GCCAGGCCATGGCCGCGCATCACATCGGCCTCCGTCGCGCTGCGCGCCTGATGTTGCTTCCAGCCATGCCAATCGGCGCGTTGCGCTGCGGCCTCGATCACGGCACGGGCGCGGGCATCGCTGACATGCGCCAGCCGAAAGGCCAGCGGGTCCTGCTTGCAGGCCAGTGCCAGTTCATCCATGAAGCACTCGATGGCAAAGACATTGATGAAGCCACCCAGGGCGCGCATGGCCGAGGTGCGGATGGGCATGTCCAACAAGCGGTTGCAGCGGATATCCCAGGCCGGGAAGTCGTAACCGGGGATGGCATTGCGCTCGGCACCGCCACCAGCAGCCAGTGCCGCATTGATGGCCGGAATACGCGCAAACGGCTGTGCCAGATCGGCGGCAGCCAGCAGGGTGGGTGTCTTGGCGCGACCGGGTCGCATGCTGTGGCCGTTGGACCAGATCGCATGCTGCCAGTCGATGATGCGACCGTCTCCGGTCACTGCAGCCTGCAACTGCACTACAGCTGCCGGCCCGAACGGCTCCCAGGCCGATTCGTCCTCGCGCATCCATTGCAGCTGCACCGGTCGACCGCGCCAGTGCGCCGGCAGATCGCGCGCCGCCAGCGCGGCATCCAGTGCCACATCATCAGCGCCGTTATGGCCATAGCAGCCAGCGCCTTCGCAGTGCTGTACCACCACCTGCTCCGGTGTCAGGCCAAGCGTCAGGGCCAGATCGGTACGCAGGTTGTAGGGTCCCTGACTGTGCGACCAGAGCGTGACTTGTCGGGCCAGGGCATGCGTTGCGCTTGCGCCCGGTGTTTCCTCGGGCAGGGGCTGCCATTGGGCAATGGCGCAAGACGGCCCGATCGAAGCATGGGCGATATAGGGGCGGCTGTATTGCGCCTGCAGCGCAATGGCCGGGGTTGGTGTTGCTGGTTGAAGGGACTTGGTCGAAGCTTCGGGCTGGCGCTGCGCCACGATACTGCTGTCAAGCCGCTCTGGTGTCTGCGACAACAGGAACTCGTCCATGGCATGTTCATCTGGCAACGTGGCTTGCTCCTGCCACTGCATCGCCGATTGCAGCAGGCTGCGCGCGCGCACTGCCAGCGCTTCCTGTTCCGCCACCACGGCCACGAACTGGCCATCCTGCACTACAGCGACGTGCTGGCGCTGCGCTGGCGATAGCCGCTGCAGCATGGCCTCGGCATTCAGCGCAAGCAAGCGCGCGCCGGGAGAGGGTGCGCGCACGACGCGCGCGAACAACATCTGCGGCAGACGCAGATCGTGGACAAAGCCGCCTTGTCCAAGCAGCTTGGCCGGCAGGTCCTGTCGCGGCAGGGATTGCCCCACCAGCACATGCGCACTGACTGCGCGAGGCGCGACCTCGCCGCTGGCTTCGCGATCCAGCAAATCGGTGAAGTCCGGGTCTGCAGCCAGCTGCCAGTAGCACAGTGGCGAAAGCGCTTGTCCAAAAACATTGCCGAGGCCGGCGGGCGCCGTGATGCGGCCCTCATGCACCTGCAAACTCGCCAGGGTTGCGGCGTCGTCGGGCAGGCCCCAGCGTCTGGCGGCTGCGGCCAGATACAGCGCGCGCACTTCGGCGCAGGCCCAGCGCAAGGCAGTGCCGGATTCCTGAATGGACAGCGATCCCGAGGTCACTGCCTC
>CAIPUP010000031.1 GCA_903868285.1 uncultured beta proteobacterium | reverse complement strand
GCGCTGGTGAGTTCGCTGCCGATGTGATGGCTCATGCCCATGGCGCGCGGCGAGAAGATGGTCAGATCGGTGCCGCGCTCGCGCTGCATCTTGAGCTGCGCGCCTTCCAGGCTGTCGCGAATCTGGTCGTCGCTGATCTTCAACGAGGCCTTGGTCGGATTGAGGATCGGGTCTTTCAGCGCCGCGATCTGTTGCTCGCGCCAGTCGGCAAGTTCTTTTGGCGCTGTGGTGTAGTGGCCATGGCAATCGATGATCATGCGGCGCTCCGTGTGACAGATGTGGGCAATCAGATGTGGGTAACTGGTGAGGCAGAAAAAAACAGGCGCTAGTTTAGCCGCTGGGCGATGCTAAAGTGGTTCTCTGTTCCTTCCCTGTTTTCTCTCTGGTTTACCTTTCATGGCTCGTATCACTGCCGCCTTTGGCGCCTCGCACAGCGTCATGCTCGCCGCCACGCTCGACGATTGGCAGCACAATTTTCGCCAGAGCGATTTGCGCATGCCGTTTTTTGATCGCGAAGGCCGCGCCTGCACCTATGCACAGCTGCTGGCGCAAGTGCCGGCCCATGCCGCCGAGCAGATTGCCCCGGCGCGTATTGCCGAGCGCTATGCCCAGGTACAGGCGGCGCTGGCGCATCTGAAGCAGGCCATTGCCGCAGCGCAACTGGATGTGCTGGTGATCGTTGGCGACGATCAATACGAGCTGTTCCAAGACACCCACATGCCGGCGGTTGGCATCTACTACGGCGAGAACATTCGCAACGCCGACCGTGCCCATGCCGAACGCAATCTCAAGGCGCCGGAACTTTGGTATCGCACGGCACAGATGCGGCGCTTTGAAGACATCGAGCCCAGAAGCTATCCCTGTCACAAACCGCTGGCGCTGCATCTGATTGAACAGCTGGTTGAACGTGAATTCGATATTTCGGCCATCTCGGGCCTGCCCGAGGGTGCGCATGAGGGGCATGCCTATTCGTTCATTCACCGCTGGTTTTTGCAGGATGTGGCCTTGCCCATCATTCCGGTGTTCGTGAACACCTACAACCCGCCCAATCCACCACTACCCCGGCGTTGCGTCAGTCTGGGTGCGGCCATGCGCCAGAGCATCGAGGCCTTCCCGGACGACTTGCGCGTCGGCTTGCTGGCCTCGGGTGGCATGAGTCATTTCGTGGTGGATGAAGAACTGGATCGCGGCCTGTTGCAGGCACTGGCCGACAAGGACATGGCCCATCTGGCAGCGCTCGATCCGCGTCGGCTCAAGGCCGGCAGCTCCGAGATTCGCAACTGGATCATTGTGGCCAGCGCGGTGCAGCACCTTGATCTGCGCTGGAGTTCCTATACCCCGGCTTATCGCACGCCAGCCCTGAGTGGTACCGGGCTGGGATTTGCACACTGGTATTGAGGTGTTGGTTATTGATGGTTTTGGGTAGTTTTCAAAGAGAAACAAAAGGACATTGACATGGGTTTGATGGACACCGACAAGACGCTGCCAGCCAACCGGCTGGTGTTTGATGTGCGGCGCGATCT
>CAIPUP010000030.1 GCA_903868285.1 uncultured beta proteobacterium | reverse complement strand
TGGGCTTCGTCGATCAGCACCAGGTCGCAGCGTTGCACCGCCATGGCATGGCGGTGGATGGATTGGATGCCGGCGAACAGCACTTGCGCGCGGATATCGCGTCGCGACAGGGACGCGGAATAGATGCCAGCCGGTGCCTCGGGCCAGGCGCGCAACAGCGCCTGAAAATTCTGGGATATCAATTCCCGCTGGTGCGTGACCATCAGAATGCGGGTTTCTGGCCAGGACGATATCGCCCTGTGCACCAATGCCGCGATGACGAGTGACTTGCCTGTACCCGTTGGCATCACGACCAGCGGATTTCCACTGTTCATCACGAAATAGTCAAAGATGGCGTCAACCGCCGCGTGCTGGTATGCGCGAAGCGCGGGGATCAAGGCCGCGTCTCCTTCAGGTAGTTTATCGCCACCGCCAAACGCTCTGGTGAATGCTGCAAGAGGCCGATGCTTTGATTGCACGGACCACACAGCAACCCGCGGACTTTGCCCGTGGCATGGCAATGATCGATATGCAGTTTGAAGTGATCGGATTCATGCCGGCGGCAGATGCGGCACGCGCTATCTTGAGAGGCGACCATCGCGAGATAGTCCTCGCGGCTCAGGCCATATATCGAGCGAATCCTTGCGAACTTGCGAGCGATCTTCTGACGCTCGAGCGTTATCTTACCGCATTCCACGCAATTGTTTGACGCGACGAAACGCAGGGTATGACCAAGGCGGCAGGGCCGTGTGGCATTGTATGTTGTACGGCCATTGTCTTTTGCTTCAAGCGTCAGCACCATGTTAGCTGCGCTGCGCTTACGTGTTTTCAGCCAACCACCACGTGCAATCCGGACACATTCGATGCAGGCGGAGCCTTTGGTGTACCGCCAGCCCTCATGGCCACGCTGACACGGACCACCAAGATACCGGCGTGCCCCGATCGTCCGCGCCTCCTCGCGTGTGATGGACGGGTCGGCCGTCATGCCGGAATTCCATCCCGCCATTCGCCGCCATCGCGCAGCCGATAGCTGACCCAGTCCTCGCCAGCGTCGATTTGCTCTCCGGGAACCAGATCGGGGATGAACAGATGCGCGGCGCAGCCCGCCTCCTGTTCACGCCGGCCGATCGGCACCTGGTGTCGGGCACAGGTCCAGCGCCCCGCATCGACGGGCGTCGCGTGTAAGCAGGAACGGCAATGCCGATCGACCCCCGCGTCGCCGTGGCAGACGGCGTGGTGATCACAGAGCCGGCACTGCCACCACGCGGGGTCCTGGCTGATTCGCGCGGGCGGGCGGGCCGCGGTGACGATGCGCTGGGCCTTGGCCAGAATGCGCAAGCCAGCTTCCGCGTCGTGGTGGATGCGTTCCTGGTAGAGTTCGTCGGTGTCCTTGCACACCGCGAGGTAGAAGGCTCGGTCGATGCCCGCCAGATGCATATACGCCTGCATCTGCGCCCAATGCAGCGGCTTGGATCGTTCCACACCCTCGGCGAGCAACTTGGCGAAGGATTTGTGGCCGTGCGTCTTGAACTCGCAAACATGCCAGGCCTTGGGCGCCTCGGGGAAGCCGATCGCCACCGCGTCCATGCTGCCGCCGAAGTGACCACCGGCATCGCGAAGGTTCCACTGGCGTCCAGTA